>CAMTGL010000246.1 GCA_947071955.1 uncultured Plesiomonas sp. | reverse complement strand
GTTCAGCACTGTGCACCGCAGGTAACCACTGTTGTACCGGAATAGCGGAAAACAGGGTTTCTAGCGCCTGCTGTTTAAGTGTCAGTTGCTCGGTATAGGGCTTATCCAGCCAATGACACGAACGGCATTCGCCAGCCTGAAAATGGGCACAGAACATGAAAACCTCAATCAAGTTGCAGCAAGTACAATGAGGGGCAAGATTCTACCCCTCATTGCACCTGCTGCAAAGCTCCGTCCACAAGGTTACGCAGCGTAAAGTGTCAAGAGTTACCCTTGCTTTAAGGTCGCTTTCTCTTTGTTTTCACCAAAAAGTGGCCTTCCACCCAACGGATATTGGCTGTTACTGACTAACACCACCACTCACTATCACTGTCGTCCACTATCAGTGTAACTGCTCTAAACGCTGACGCTTTTCAGCGCGTGACATCAGCCACCATGAGATCATGCCAAGCACCCCAACGGCCAGAATAATCAAGGTCGCCAGTGCGTTAATTTTCGGGCTGACCCCCATGCGAACACTGGAAAAAACCATCATCGGCAATGTAGTTGAGCTCGGGCCAGAGACAAAACTGGAGATCACCAATGTATCGAGTGATAAGGTAAATGCCAACAACCAACCCGATACCAATGCCGGAATGATCAACGGCACTGTAATGATGAAAAATACCTTCAGCGGAGGCGCACCCAGATCCATCGCCGCTTCTTCCAGTGAACGGTCAAGATCGCGCAAACGAGCACTGACTACAACAGCGACATAAGAGGTACAAAAAGTCACATGTGCCAGCCAAATGGTCATCGCACCACGTTGCTCTGGCCATCCAAGCCACTGGCTCATTGCCACAAACAGCAACAGCAGCGATAAACCCGTAATCACCTCTGGCATAACCAACGGTGCGGTAAGCATAAATGCAAATGATGTCTGGCCGGTAAAACGCCGAAAACGGGTCATCACAAAAGCGGCCATCGTACCGAGTATCACCGCCGCAGACGCAGCCGCCGTGGCGATGGTCAGACTCAGCCAAACAGCATCCATCATCGCCTGATCAGCAAACAACTCTCCGTACCATTTAGTGGACCAACCCGCCCAAACCGTGACTAAGCGTGAGCTGTTGAATGAATAAATCACCAACATCAGCATCGGGGCATACAAAAAAGTCAGGCCGATAGTCAGAATCACCGCTTTCCAACGGCTTTTAATCACAGGAACGCTATTCATCAGTGCATCTCCTGATTCTGGTGTTTATGAAACCACATAATCGGCAGAGCTAAGATCAGCAACATGACAATCGCCACCGCAGAGGCAACCGGCCAGTCTCGATTATTAAAGAACTCCTGCCACATCACCCGCCCGATCATAATACTGTCAGGCCCACCGAGCAGCTCAGGGATCACAAACTCCCCCACTGCTGGAATAAAAACCAGCATTGAACCAGCAATAATGCCCCCTTTTGTCAGCGGTAATATCACCGAAAAGAAGGTTTTAAACGGGCGAGCACCCAGATCTGAAGCGGCCTCAATCAATGAGTAATCCACTTTTTGCAGCGCAGTATATAAAGGCAAAATCATAAACGGCAGATAGGCATACACGATACCAATATACACGGCAAAATCGGTATGCAGCATGGGTAACGGTTGGTCAATAATACCGGTCCATAACAGAAAGTTATTGATAATCCCGTTATTTTTCAAAAGCCCAATCCATGCATAGACCCGAATTAAAAATGATGTCCAAGAGGGTAATACAATCAATAGCAGCAAAATATTTCGTGTAGAAGGTGTACTGTGTACGATAGCCCACGCGATTGGGTAGCCCATCAACAAGCAGATAATGGTCGATACCGCAGCAATACGCAGTGAGTGCAGATAAGCATCAACATACAGCGGATCTTCCACCAAATAGCTGTAATTAGCCAGATTTAGGCTCAATGTCAGCTTGCCATCAAGCCAACTGAGTAGGTCAGTGTAGGGTGGAATTGCCACCTGCATCTCGGCAAAACTTATCTTAAAAACAATCAGAAAGGGGATCAGAAAAAAGATCAGCAACCAGAGATAAGGGGCGGCAATGATACTCTGACGACCACTGATACCTGCTCGAGCCAGATATTGCCGTGATAGATATTGTCTCATCCTTGACTCCTCAATCAGGCGGTCAGTATTACGCCGCTATCGGCATTCCAGAACAGGCGAACTTCATCGCCCCATGTCGGCATTCCGCGGCGATAACGGCAATCATTTTGCAGTTGGGCGGTCAATATCATGCCGCTGTGCAGGCGCACATGGTAGATAGAGAGATCCCCCAGATAAGCAATGTTGACCACCTCGCCTACCGCAAAGTTACAGCCATCTTCAGGTACATCATCACACAGTGCGATTTTCTCTGGCCGCAGAGCAACCATCACCGGCACATCGGCAGTAATTTTCACCTCTTGCTCTACTTTCAGTGGATGCATTAAACCGGGGCTGCGTACAATGTAATGTTCATCTGTCTCTTCTTGCAGCATGCACTCGAACACATTGATACTGCCGATAAATTCGGCACTAAAGCGGCTGTTCGGATACTCGTAGACCTCTTCAGGCTCACCGATTTGCACAAATTTTCCACGGTTCATGATCGCAATACGTCCGGCCATCGTCATGGCCTCTTCTTGATCATGTGTCACCATCACGCAAGTGGCGCCAACACGCTCTAAAATATCAACCACTTCTAGCTGCATTTGATCGCGCAGCTTTTTATCCAGTGCGCCCATTGGCTCATCAAGCAGTAACAATTTTGGCCGTTTGGCCAGACTGCGAGCCAGCGCAACCCGCTGACGCTGCCCACCAGAAAGCTGATGTGGCTTGCGCGCTGCAAACTCACGCATGTGTACCAGATCGAGCATTTCCGCCACGCGTTTGGCTATCTCATGTTTTGGCATTTTGTCTTGCTTCAAACCAAACGCAATATTCTGCTCTACCGTCATATGCGGGAACAGTGCGTATGATTGAAACATCATATTGATAGGGCGCTTATAAGGCGGTACGGCTGATAAATCCTGCCCATCGATAAAAATCTGCCCACTGGTTGGCGTTTCAAAACCGGCCAACATACGCAGTAGCGTTGATTTACCGCATCCTGATGCGCCTAGCAGAGCAAAAATTTCACC
>CAMTGL010000245.1 GCA_947071955.1 uncultured Plesiomonas sp. | reverse complement strand
TGGTATAGTAGTTTTGTATAAGAGAGATGTGAAGTATCTACAGTTGCAACCAAACCAGAATCTTGTACTGATGATTATCCATCTTCATCACAACATGCTGTAGAAACAGAAACGGTAAACGTTGCTAATGCAAGCTCCGCTGAAACTGTTTCGACAGAAGCCGTAGTACCACGCTCTGTGTTGGTCGCTCCAGTCTTAAGCGCTGTATCAGCAACATCGGCAACGTCATCGTCGTCTTCACGTGCTATGTCCCCTTCTGCGGCTGCGGCTGCAAAAGAACAAGCAATACGTGATGCACAGATGAGTCCGGTTGCTACATCAGATGTTGCAAAAGCAGTTATCACAGCACAGGTACAGGCTGTTGAGGAAACAACCATTTCCCAAGCAGTGGCTGAGACCACAACACCTCTGCAGCAGTCAACAATAGCCACAAATGCTGA
The DNA here is from genome assembly GCA_947071955.1 of uncultured Plesiomonas sp. GTDB lineage: Bacteria > Pseudomonadota > Gammaproteobacteria > Enterobacterales > CAMTGL01 > Plesiomonas. Next base: position 2,727 of record CAMTGL010000245.1, on the reverse strand, counting down.
CTCTGTTACCGCTGTAGAACCTGCTGTGCTAACCCCGAGCGTTGAACTAAGCGAAGTACCGGTTACTGCAGATCCAGTAAGCCATGCAGCAGAAGCTAATATCGTGACCACTGAGACGGCAGCAGTAGCGCCTATTACAGAAGCTACCGCACCGACAGAAGTTATTGATAACAAGCCAGAAGCCCTTGCCGTGATGGAACCATCACCAATAGAGTTGCCAATTGTTGCGGATGCTATCACAGAGACGCTCTCTGAGCCTGCTGCTGATGCTACCATCAGCAATGACAGTGCTTGTGATGACGTTGTTTGTAATGAAATGCCGCTAGAAGAGGTTCTGATTGAGGTTAACCCAATTCAGACAACGCCCCCACGCGGTTATTCCAGCGCATCTATGGCAAAAGCACCTGCTATCAGCTCAAATACTGCAGCTCCTGTGCACAGTGATTGGGTTCGTCCGGTTTATGAGTTTACCGGACGCGGCGCGGCTGGAAGTCAGGCGGCTACGCACCATGCTCAAGCAGCGGCGGCAAAAACAGGTTTATAGTAGGTAATATTACCTGTACTTTTACCTAACCTGTGCCTCGCACCAAAATAAAAGCCGCATTAGCGGCTTTTATTTTTTTATTCTGTTGTGTGGAAATAATTTTGTATTCTGTTTTTTTTAGACAGTATCATTTTTAATGATAACTTACATAGTAACTCACATACTAACAAACACCCAAATAACCGCCATAGTTTGAGTCATTAGCTAGCGCTCTTCTAGCAGATACTCTTTGAGGCTGTGTAATAACTGTGGTAAAGAGACTGATTGAGGATGTTTACAGGCAATTTGCAGCGTTAACTCAGGGTTCTCTCTTCCATTTAATGTTAGTAATGAGACTTCAACCATTTTATCGAGTACAACATTCATAATCGGTGCTAAATGCTGCACTTTAATGCCAGCCGGTTTGACTAAGTCACACTCTAACCATTCAGCGTGTAGCTGCTCACGATGAAATCCATGTGGCTCAGCCCAACGCCATACAGCTGGTAAAATAATCCGTTGTAACGCACGTATCCGTTCGTATTCACACGAGGTTAAATCAATAACACTCGAGCATGTTGGTGATTCGGCAAGACGGTCACTCTCTTCAAGAAACTCCGAAAACGGTAAGACATGAATGGCATTATAATTTAAATTTAATAACGCAGAGTTATAACTCTCAGACACCTGACACAGTAAATCAATAATCTCTTGTCGCGTAATATATTGCCGCTGCCAAGTGATAATTAACTGTAAATGCCCCTCTTCTACATGAACAAATAAAACACGTAACCCAAGTGCTGATGAGCGATGCAACCAAGCAGGCAACCCCTTTTCCAATTCAACAAGGGGAATGTCATACATGCTTAAATCAAGCCATTCCATCTGTAAAGGCAAGAAGTTTTTAAATGCCAAATGGTATGCGGCAATAAAATGTTCTGTATCCAAATCACCAAATAAAACCCACCGCAAACTGTGCATGGGAATTAAACTGGGATTGGACATGATCAGTTGCTGTTCCTTCAGCATTGCTTTCACCATCCGTTCTTTGAGCAAGAAACATATTTCATATTAGCGAGCACAATTTAACCACTGTCAGTTTACACTTACGCGACATGCTTAGCAAAAACCGAAAGGGATAAAGGTGACCGTTCGACAATATGTTTATCGCTAGATCAGATGTAATTTTATGCAACAACACTACCATATTGTTTAACGAAGTTTTAACGCGGATAAATTGCGCCTAATATTGCCGGATATTCAGCGCCGGTCACCGCAGGAAGATTCCCAGGTTGTTGATGAACGGCGCACCAACCAAGCCATGCAAATGCCATCGCTTCCATATAATCAGGGCTAACACCATAGTGTTCCGTGGATAAAACACGGGTTTGAGGAAGATAATGTGCTAAACGCTGCATTAATAGTGGGTTGTGTACACCACCACCGCAAACCAGTAACTCATTGAGCGTAATGTGCTGACTGAGCAAAGGCTGTGTAATGGTAACTGCTGTTAATTCAACCAGTGTTGCCTGAATATCAACAGCAGAAAGAGAAGGAAAATAAACCAGTTTTTGCTGCAGCCATGCCATATTGAACAGTTCACGACCAGTGCTTTTCGGCGGTTTTATTGCAAAAAAAGGCTCTGCAAGCAGCGCATGTAAAAGATCTGCATCCACTTGCCCTTGCTGGGCAAATTCAGCATTATTATCAAACCGCTGCCCTGTTTGTAGCATCACCCATGCATCAAGCAGTACGTTGCCGGGCCCAGTATCAAACCCTGTCACCGGATGATCAGGTAACAAAAGAGTGAGATTAGCGATACCGCCAATATTCAGTATTGCCCGCGGGGTTAATGTGCCAAACAGTGCAACATGAAATGCCGGAACTAATGGCGCACCTTGGCCGCCCAATGCCATATCACGGCGGCGAAAATCAGCAACGGTGGCAATTCCGGTCTGTGCCGCAATCAGATTGGCATCACCTAATTGTAAGGTAAAAGGATAAACGCCATCAGGGTCGTGGTATACCGTTTGACCATGGCTACCGATAGCCTCAACATCTGCTGCCAGAATATGATGCTTTGTGAGCAATGATTGTACGGCTTCAGCAAAAAACAGCCCTAAACAGTGGTCAAGTTGACCGATATTTACCAATGTCGTAGTTTGACCGAGGACAGTCTCTTATACACATCACCGATCCCAAGA
>CAMTGL010000244.1 GCA_947071955.1 uncultured Plesiomonas sp. | reverse complement strand
ACTGTAAATCTGACGGCTCAGCCTTCGAAGGTTCGAATCCTTCTCTCTCCACCATTCTCTTTTCTTACATCCCTACTCTCGTTCCCTTCTTCGCTGTATCCAAAAAATTTTCTCTCTCTGCTTTTCTCTACACTTCCCCATATTTTATGTGTACTGATTTTACTTTTTCTATATTCCATACCCTTCTCACCTATTCTTTTTTTGTTGTTGATTTTTATACGCAATTTATCTTCTGTCTATTAACCAAAAATTAACAGTGATCGACTACGATCAGCGGTTAATGCCTATTTTAAAAAAGGTAATAGCCAGAAATAAAAAATAATATTCCTAATATAGGAATTAATAGCAGCAGAAATCACTGCTCCGATCAGCCAAATCGCCCGTATTTCATTCACTGACTATTAACAAAAATACCAACATACAGTAATTTAGCCTTTGATCTGTTTTTTCATACAGAACCAAGGATGTTGTAAATGTCAGATATCCCCGCACTACAAATCACTGATTTATATAAATCTTTCGGGGTAAACCCCGTGTTGTCAGGTATCAGTTTGAGTGCCAATAAGGGGGATGTGATCTCAATTTTAGGGTCATCGGGATCAGGCAAGTCTACATTTTTGCGTTGTATTAATTTGCTAGAAACCCCGACAGCCGGTGAAATACGGATTAAGGGTGAACTGATCACTATGAAGCAAAATCGGCGTGGAGAGCGTTTTCCCGCTGATGAAAAACAGGTACAACGGCTGCGTTCACGGCTAGCAATGGTCTTTCAGGGGTTTAATCTCTGGTCACACATGACAGTGCTAGAAAATATTATCGAAGCACCTATACATGTTCTGGGTGAACCACGCCACAGTGCAATTGAGAATGCCGAGGCGTTGCTGCACAAAGTCGGCCTGTATGAACGGCGTGATTATTACCCAAGCCACCTTTCCGGCGGACAACAGCAACGCGCAGCGATTGCCCGCGCTCTGGCAGTGCAGCCAGAAGTTCTGCTGTTTGATGAACCAACATCAGCGCTTGATCCGGAGTTGGTGGGTGAAGTGTTAAATGTGATGCGTAGCCTTGCGCAAGAGGGGCGAACTATGTTGGTAGTTACACACGAGATGTCATTCGCCCGTGATGTTTCCAGCCACGTGGTGTTTTTGCATAAGGGTAAAATTGAAGAGCAAGGTTCACCTGAGCAGGTTTTTTATCACACTCAATCAGAGCGCATGCGGCAATTTTTAGCACCAAAATATTAGATCTAAATATCTATCCCTAAATATTAATCATAAATAGGCTAAATAGTTAGATACCAACTACGCTAAAACAGAGATACACCCCATTATTGGGTGAATAATCAGCAGGTAACACGCCTGCTATGAATAACCAATGTCACCCACAGAGCCACATGTCAGCGTCATTGGGTGTATTGCGTTAACCCCCTGTTGAAGAAGGAATTTAAATATGGCCCGAATCCCCGCACTTAATAAGCGTGTTGCACTAAGTATGCTGATCTCTGCAACGTGTCTGGTCAGTGGCTCTGTTATCGCCAAAGAGTGGAAAGAAGTTCGTATTGCAGTGGATGTGCCGTATGAGCCGTTTGAGTTTAAAAAACCGGATGGTTCACTGACCGGTTTTGAAATTGATCTGGGTAACGCTGTCTGCCAGCAGGCGAAGCTCAAGTGTGAGTGGGTAGTACAAACGTGGGACGGTATTATTCCTGGGTTGTTGGCCCGCAAATATGATGTGATCTTTTCATCTATGTCGATTAATGAAGAGCGTAAGGCAAAAGTTGATTTTTCTGATGCTTACTACAATACCCCAAGTGCATGGTTTACACCGAAAGTCACCGATATTAACCCTGCGAAACCTGAAACATTAGCCGGTAAAAAACTGGGCGTACAGCGCGGTACAATTCAGGATACGGAAGCAAGCAAGATGTTTGGGAAAACAGCCCAGATTATTCGTTACAACAGCGGTGATGAGGTGGTGTTAGACCTGAAAGGTGGCCGATTAGATGCAGTATTAATTGATTATCCGGTAGGTGAAAGCACGATTTTAAAAACCGCAGACGGTGAAGACTTTGTGATGACTGGGGATAAATTCCAGCTCGGCGACGGTGTAGGTGCAGCATTTCGTAAAAATGATACGGATTTAAAAGAGACATTTAATCAGGCACTCAGCACAGTTAAAAGTAACGGTACGTATGATTCGATTATGAAAAAATATTTTGAATATAATGTGAAGAAATAATCTTCTAAGAGATTATGGGCCATTTTGCTTTTGGTACGGCAGGTCGTTTGTAGCATAGACTTTTTTAGCATAGGTTGCTTGTAGCGTAATTTGCGCACCTGCCGTACGTTTCATATGTAGCCTGTATATTAAAATATGCGTATCAGGATAGTTATACGCTGTGCACCCCATTACGGAGAATATTATGCTTGATCTCCACGGATACGGCCCGTCTATTTTTTATGGTGCATTGCTGACATTAAAGTTGGCTTTTTTATCTCTGCTGATTGCCTTAATACTGGGGCTACTCACGGCGAAGGCTAAATTATCATCACATCGTGGGTTGCGTGTTATTGGTCAACTTTATACGACGGTGATCCGCGGTGTGCCAGATCTGGTGCTGATGCTGCTCATTTTTTTCGGCATTCAAATTGCCGTAAATATGCTAGGTGATTGGATAGCAGAACATTACCAGATTGATTTTTATATCAATATTGATGAGTTTACCGCAGGTGTATTGACCATTGGGCTAATTTTTGGTGCTTATATGGGCGAAACGTTCCGGGGGGCGTTTTTGGCGGTAGAGCGTGGTCAGATCGATGCAGCACGGGCTTTTGGTATGTCTTCGGCACAAGTATTCCGACGGGTGTTGTTCCCGCAAATGATGCGACATGCACTGCCCGGATTGGGCAATAACTGGCAAGTTCTGGTCAAGACAACCGCGTTGGCTTCAGTCATTGGGCTGACTGATATGGTCAAGCTGGCCAAAGAAGCAGCTGGGGCGGTACATGAGCCATTTATCTTTTTTATTCCGGTAGCCATTATCTATCTGGCATTAACCACGCTTTCTGAATGGGGCATTTCAGCGCTGGAAAGGCACTACAGCATTGGCGTAGTCAGGGAGTAGACAAGATGAACGAGCCATTTTTACATATTTTAACCACTTGGTTAGACG
>CAMTGL010000243.1 GCA_947071955.1 uncultured Plesiomonas sp. | reverse complement strand
ACGGGTCAGTTTTCCGGCCAACACGTGCGTATTATCAATAGTAATGTGTGGCGCACACTCAGGATGGCGGGTAATAAATGCCCCCAACATTGTCGGCAGCATATAATTACCAATCGTATTACTTGCCCCAATATACAAACTACCGCTCAATTCAGTATCTTGCTTAAACGTCTGCTCAATTAGCTGTGACCGTTGCAGCAACTCATCGGCCATGGGTAACAAGCGCTTACCCTGACTGTTTAGATGCAGACGGTTATTCACCCGATCAAATAAACGCTGACCCAGTTGTCTTTCCAACTCCTGCAACGCCATGCTCAATGCCGGCTTAGTCAGAAACAACGCTTCCGATGCTTGTGTCATGTTTCCGTGCAGCGCAATAGCACTAAACACTTTGAGTTGCTTGAGTGTCAGACTCATTCATTCAACCTTTATGATGTGTGAAATGCAGCTAAGTGCACTGTTTTATTAACTATTTATTGCATATTTGCTGCACAAGTTTACTGAACAGTTTTATTTAACAATACATTAAGTTTATTCAAATATTATTACTTAACGGATGCATATATCATAGATGACATTGAAATAAGACTCTCCGAGGCATCTATGATCCAGTCCATTCACAGAAAAATAGGTAAAGTTCCAACCCCAATGGCAGGATTAGCCTTGGGTATTGCAAGTGTTTTATGGTGTTGGGAAAACTTTGCACCTCTGAATGGAATGGCACAACTGATCGGTGCAATTATCGGTGGCACCATGCTTGGCGTGCTCACTATCAAATTTTTATTGCACCCACAGCTACTGCTTGATGACTTAGCACATCCGGTCGTCGGCAGCGTTGTTCCTACATTCGCAATGGGTGTTATGGTTGTATCAGCCACTGTCGGCCATTATGCTCCTGAAATCGGTATCGCATTGTGGATTGGCGCAGTCATGCTGCACCTGATCTTCTTATCCGTATTCACAGTACACCGAGCGCGTGATTTCTCGTTACATCACATGGTACCTAGCTGGTTCGTGCCACCTATTGGTATTATCGTTGCTGCCGTTTCAGTACCGCATACTCCGACACTGATCACTATCGCACAATATTTACAAAACTTTGGGATGATTTGCTACGCGATTATGCTGCCACTGATGCTGTATCGCTTTATCTTCACCCATAACGTACCCGATGGTGCAAAACCTACCATTGCGATTATGGCAGCACCTGCAAGCCTCTCGCTGGCCGGTTACCTGACCGTGATGAGCTACCCATCACCAGTCATTGTTGCCCTGCTGTTCGGCATCGCTATTCTGATGACAGTACTGATTTATCTAGCTTTCTTCTCACTACTGCGTCTGCCCTTTAGCCCAGGTTATGCCGCGTTCACCTTCCCGATGGCCATTGGTGCAACCGCGCTGTTTAAACTGACTCATCAGCTGCAAGTGTGGGGCGTTGCAACCCAATATGTTAATCAGATCCATCTGTTTGCCAACATTGAACTGATTGTTGCCAGCGTCATCATCGCCTATGTTGCTGTACGTTATGTGTGGAACTACTTGCCACACAGCAATGAAAATAAAGACGAAAGCAAAAAAGAGAACATGATCCACAAAATGAGCTAAGCCAAATCGTTACGATAACGCTGCATTCTCTTTTTCATCGCTCTCACTCATCAATTTTATCAACATGTCATATTTCCCTGCACATACCCGTGCAGGGCTTTTTTTTATCTTTCCCTGCCCATCGGTTCTACTCTTTTTTTTCATGACCACAACAGCTGTACGGTAAAACAGACTCACATGGCAGCACATCCGGCCGGTAACCCGCCTGACTCAACCCAGAGATAATCGGGCACTCAGCTTTATCATCCCCCGGACACTCTTGCACCAGTGTAGAGAGCACCCGTCGCATCTGAGTCAAATCAGCAATTTGCCTATCAAGCTCGACAATTTTCTGCTCCGTTTTCGCCTTAACATCAGCACTACGCCGCGCCGGATTTCGGAATAAATCCAGTAACTGCGCACACTCATCTAGGCTAAAACCGACCAACCGCGCCTGACGCAGCAGCGTTAACTCCTCCTGATTTTTCTGGGAATAAACACGGTATCCGTTATCCTGCCGTAACGGTGTCACCAACCCCTTATCCTCATAAAACCGCAACGTTTTCGCCGTTAAACCGGTCAACTTTGCCACTTCACTGATATTCATCTCTGCTTACCCTCTTTACTGGGTTGATACCTTTCAGTAATAGGCCTTGACCTTCCCCTTGCTGTAACCTTTATCTTACTACACAGTGGTTAAAAAGAAGCGCGTCTTTACAAAACAGAGCGCTTCAAAATAGAGTGAAATTGACACTCTTCACCAGAAGGAAAATACGGTATGTCACACACAACAATTCTGGCTCTTGATGGCCTCAGCTGCATGGGCTGCGTCAACAAAGTAAAAACCGCACTGTTACAGCGTGAAGATATTACAGAAGCACAAGTTACCCGCACCTTTGCTCGTATCACAGGCAATGCCACCCCTGAACAAATAATCAAAAGCATTACTGATTTGGGATACAAAGCCATTTTAGTGACAACTCCAACCACCACTCTCACCCTGCAAGGGCTGGCCTGCGAAAGTTGCATCAACAGCACCCGTCAGGCACTTGAGCAGGTTGATGGCGTGGTTTTTGCTGATGTTGATAAAACCACGGCGCGTATTTACGGCTCAGCCGACAGCGCAACGTTGATTGCCGCAGTACAAACCGCGGGCTATCAGGCCACCGAGGATCGGGTAAAAAAGCCTGAGCCGGAGCACGTCAGCACACCTGCACGTACTTCGGCTGCAACACCGGTTATCGTGGAAGATTCAACCATCAATCTTGCCGAGAAAACCGCCGCTGTTATCACACCCGAGCCATCACCGGCACGGGTGTCAGCCCCAATACCTGCATCAATATCTGAACAGTGCGACCTCCAGCAGGATCTGCCATTAGCCCCCGTAATGGCAGATCCTGTTGCAGCGCCTAATACCACAAACATGGCTGACACTGATCCAACTGCCGGAGTCTCAGCAGCAGTAGCCAGTGACGATGCCATTCAACTGATGCTCAACGGCATGAGCTGCGCCAGCTGTGTCAGCAAAGTGCAAAACGCACTGCAAAATGTCAGCGGAGTCACTCAAGCGCGCGTCAATTTGGCCGAGCGCAGCGCACTGG
>CAMTGL010000242.1 GCA_947071955.1 uncultured Plesiomonas sp. | reverse complement strand
AACCATAGGTATTGAGGCTGGTTGAGACACTTGGTAAGGTATTTCGGTTTCTGGCAATACGGCGGTGTGCTCGGAAATATGGAGCAGTTGTTGCGGGAGTGTCTTTAACTCAGGTTCAGTCAGTGCTACTTCAAATGCAAAGAAGCTGGGTGATGCGGGCGTTAACGCAGGTATTGGCTCTGGCTCTGGTAGCACTACATCCCCTTGAGGAATGGGCTCTTTTGGCCCTAAAAAACGGGGTTGGCTGCCAAGAAGGTAGAGATCAGAAACCGCAGCAAGGCGGGCAAATATTTCGCGGGTACGGGTTTTTAGGTAATTGTCTGGCATTGAAACCGCAAAGCAGACTGCATTAATGTTGTAGTGGTGGGCAATCATCAATGCGCGTTCACAATGAAAGCGTTGTGTGATGATGATAAACTTTTCTGTATCAAACACTTTTTTGGCACGAACTACTGAATCAAGAGTGCGGAATCCGGCAAAATCGAGCACGATAGCTTGCGGGGGAACGCCATCTTTAATCAGATCTCGGCGCATATTGCGTGGTTCGTTATAACTGAGTTGCGCATTATCACCGCTAACCAATACGCGTTTAATTTTTCCTTCATGGTACAGGGCAGCAGCACCGTCAATACGGTTAGTATAAAAGGTGTTCAGTTTTCCCCGACTGATATATTTGGCTGTACCCAGCACCAACCCAACAGGTGCATCAGGCAGTAGCGCTGCATCTTCATAGATATAGGGTGAGAAGCGCCAGCTGATCCAGCGATCAAGCAGCAGCAGTGTGAATACTGCTAATAGTGCAAGAAGTAATAAATATTGTAAGCTTTTACGCCACATGGCAACTCATCTACCTTTACCCATATCCTCTGTACTTTACCGCACTATCTCATTGAAAGCACGATACAACAGTGAGAACTAAGGGCTGTTTATGTGCTCTGTCTTGATCTGAGTTTCTATTAAGCGCTATTTTTGCAAAAGCAGGCAATGATCTCAATTGAAGATATGTGAATTCCTGCATTAATCAGTTTTATATCAGAGAAGTCAGTAGGTTAGGGGGTGGTGTTTAACGCCGAGGTTGTATGTGACACGGGGTATTGACCCACAGATAAGCATAGGTTTACAGGATAGAATTCAGAGAGCTGTTGCTCTCTGATTTTATAGGATAAAGCCGATTCAGGGGTATTACTGAGGCCGGTTTATAAAAATAGCCTTCATATCGGCTTTATTTAACAGGCAATTTAATGCCTGTATTATTTAGAACGAGGTGCGTTTGTATTGGCGGTATTCTGCATTCCAGAAGTTTTGCTCAATATTGTGCTCAAGTGCTTCATCAGGTGTTTGTACGGCTACACCATCAAATTGCGCGGCTTTTGCCACTTTTAATGCAATGTATTTGCTGAGTTCTTGGATCTCAGATAAGCACGGAAGCAGTGAACCTTCGCCATGATTCGCCAGTGGTGAGCGGTCAGCCAGTGCTCGGCTTGCGGCCATCAGCATATTATCGGTAACACGGCGAGCGCCAGAGGCAATAACACCCAGACCAATACCTGGGAAAATGTATGAGTTATTACACTGGGCTACAGCATATGTTGTGCCTGCGTGCAATACCGGTGCAAACGGGCTACCTGAGGCGACCAGTGCTGCACCGTCTGTCCAGCGAATAACATCTTCAGGGCGAGCTTCTACACGTGAGGTTGGGTTTGAAAGCGGCATCACAATCGGGCGCGCACAGTGAGCATGCATTTCACGAATGATTTCTTCGGTAAACAGCCCCGGTTGCCCAGATACGCCGATTAATACGGTTGGTTTGGCGTTACGTACGACATCCATCAGTGAGATAGTGTCGGAGGAGAGATCCCAGCTTTGTAAACGGTCGATTTTTTGTACCAGCTTGGTTTGGAACTCAAGCAGTGTTGGCATTTGATCGGTCAATAAGCCAAAACGGTCAACCATGAATACCTGTGAACGGGCTTCTTCATCGCTCAAGCCTTCAGCTTTCATTTGCGCAATAATTTGTTCGGCAATACCGCAACCGGCAGAGCCTGCACCGAGGAAAGTAATACGCTGATCGCGCAGTTGGCTACCTGCAGCTCGGCTTGCGGCAATTAAGCAACCAAGTGTGACGGCGGCCGTGCCTTGAATATCATCATTGAAACAACACAGCTCATCGCGGTAGCGGTTTAGCAGTGGCATAGCATTTTTTTGGGCGAAATCTTCAAATTGCAGCAGAACATTTGGCCAGCGGCGTTTTACAGCCTGGATGAATTCATCCACAAAAGCATCGTACTCTTCACCGGTAATCCGCGGATGACGCCAGCCCATATACATAGGGTCATTAAGGCGTTGCGGGTTATTTGTACCGACATCAAGCACTACCGGTAGGGTGTATGCTGGGCTGATGCCACCACAGGCGGTATACAGTGAAAGTTTACCAATAGGGATACCCATTCCACCGATACCCTGATCGCCTAAACCTAAAATGCGCTCACCATCCGTGACGACGATGACTTTAACATTCTGCTTAGTGGCATTTTGCAGCATGTCATCAATACGATCACGGTTTGGATAGGATATGAACAGACCCCGTGCACGGCGGTAGATATCAGAGAATTGCTCGCAAGCTTGGCCTACGGTCGGGGTATAGATGACCGGCATCATCTCTTCAATATGGTCTTCAACTAAACGATAAAACAGCGTTTCGTTGGTATCTTGAATGTTGCGCAGGAAAATATGCTGGTTAATTTCACTGTGGAAACTGGTGAACTGTTTATAGGCACGGTTAGCCTGTTCTTCTATCGTTTCAATGGCTTCAGGTAACAAGCCTTCTAAATTGAAAAATTGGCGTTCATCTTCAGTGAAGGCATTGCCTTTATTCAACAATGGGGTTTCTAGCAGTGCTGCACCGGCATAAGGAATATAAAGAGGGCGCTTGGTATCCTGATTATTTTCAGTTGTCATAGTCTTTAGTGTAAATAAGTTTGTAGGAAAGGCAGGGCAGATCCTAGGACTATGGGAAAGAAAGTAAATTGGTATTACTCATAAATGTGCGAGCGCGCAAGTTATGGGGGATTTAATGTGCCAGAATCAGAGATGGCTGACATTGTTAATGTCGTGTACAAGTGAGTAAACCGTGTGATGGATATGGGCAATCAGCTGCACTGTCTGGCTATTTAGTCTGTTCTGGTTTTGGTAATTCCGTTGAGGCTTTTGATAGCAGCTGATTGTCCTGACTCTTATAAACAACTGACGCTGCCGACGA
>CAMTGL010000241.1 GCA_947071955.1 uncultured Plesiomonas sp. | reverse complement strand
ACCAATAATCCATGCATATCAAATATGGCAGCTTTAAGCATTACATCACTCCTTTGAGATTAAGTGCTATGTGCCATCTGCCCACAAGCATATATGCGCAAACACCCGTATTCCACATCAACTACAGTTATAATTTATACAACATTATTCATATCCATAGCCACTTGCTGAAATATTAAGAGCGAAAAACCATACGGTCGATCACGGTTTGTGCTTGCGCCAAATAATCACCGCCAAACAAATTACATAAATTCAGTAAATGATAAAGCTGATAAATACTCTTACGCTGACTATAACCGGCGGGCAGGGGGCTTAAACGCTCATAAGCCTGCTGAAATGTTGCGGGTAACGGTGTGAATAACGTATTCGCCAGCTCACTTGCCGCAATATCACACTCTCTATCGCCCCAATAACAAGCCGGATTAAAAACCACCGGTCCAGTTGATGAACTTCCACAGTGCGGGCTTAACAAATTTCCAAGCAGTAAAGAAGGCTCAATCGTATGCCCAGAGAGAATCTCTCTAACGGCTCCGACAATCTGTTTGATATCCCCAAAATAAATGCCTTTCTCTTGGCATAACTGCAATTGCCAGCCAATACGCTGTTCAGCAAAGAACGTATCCCAGCGGAGTTGCCAGCCATTGGGCTGTGGCGTGCTCGCTAAACCGTTATCCTCATCAAACCCAAACTTTAGCTGTTCGCCCCACAAATGCAAACAAGCCAATTGAGCGCCTAACTCGGCGGCATCTATTGTATTGAGTGGTGTAAGATCAATATATTCCATCAACAGGAAGCTTTTATTTCTAAATGTGCCAACAGCATAAGGGGTTGGCACACGCACAGTTTCTGTACTGCTCAGTAATGAAAGTGCATCATATTCTGCTTGAAACTGAGGCAGAAAAGAGAGGTCATTCACTTTTACAAACACCGGATCATGCCCGTTAGAGATGAAATAGCTTTCGGATACCTCGCCACCCCGAAGCGCCGTCTTTTCTGAGCTGACATAAGCGTATTGGAAGTGTTCACTTAACAACGTACAGACGGTATGCCACATGGTGTTACCCCTTACGTAAAGTTACAGGTGAAAGGTTGCAGACGTGTTATTTCAGTTTTATAAAACTAACGTATAAATTTAGCTTAATCCCTGAGTCAGTGCACATTTGAGCGAAACCGTTGTGTTAAATATAAACAAGAAATAGCGATTCACGATAAACCTGTCCGGTATTTCTTTATTCGCATAGGCTCAGCGTATTTTTGTATGGTAGGATTTATGCGAACTGGTGGTTTTTGTTAACGCTCATGTTGCTTTGAAACCCAAATCAACTGACTGTCATAAACCATTCTCGCAGAGTGAGTCGAGATACCAGAGTACTCATCTATTATTTGATAGATTTACAGCCTGTATGTGATCTTTCGTGTGGGTCACCACTGCAGAATAAGGAATCATTATGCCTGTTATTACCCTTCCTGACGGCAGTCAGCGTCAGTTCGATCATGCCGTTTCTATTATGGATATCGCGCGTGATATCGGCCCCGGTCTGGCGAAAGCCTGTATTGCTGGCCGCATCAACGGTGAACTGGCTGATGCCAGTGATCTGATCGAACAAGATGCGCACGTTGCTATTATTACGGCAAAAGATGACGCCGTTGTGGAAATTTTACGACACTCCTGCGCGCATCTGTTAGGTCATGCTATCAAGCAGTTGTGGCCAGACACCCGTATGGCAATCGGCCCTGTCATCGACCACGGTTTTTACTACGATGTGGATATTGACCGTACCTTAAGTCAGGAAGACTTAGATCAGCTTGAAAAGCGCATGCTTGAGCTGGCGAAAAAAGATTACGATGTCATCAAGAAAAAAGTGAGCTGGCAAGAAGCCCGTGACACTTTTGCTGCGCGCGGTGAAAACTATAAAGTCGCCATTCTTGACGAAAATATTGCGCGTGATGACCAGCCGGGTCTGTATCACCACGAAGAGTACGTGATATGTGCCGTGGCCCGCATGTTCCTAACATGCGTTTCTGCCACCACTTTAAACTGCAAAAAATTGCAGGTGCGTACTGGCGTGGCGATAGCAGCAATAAAATGCTGCAACGTATCTACGGCACCGCGTGGGCAGATAAAAAGCAACTGAGCGCTTATCTACAGCGTTTAGAAGAAGCGGCAAAACGTGACCACCGTAAAATCGGCAAACAGCTTGACCTGTATCATATGCAGGAAGAAGCACCGGGCATGGTATTTTGGCACAATGATGGCTGGACTATCTTCCGTGAGCTAGAAGCGTTTGTTCGCATGAAACTGCGCGAATATGACTACCAAGAAGTCAAAGGCCCATTCATGATGGACCGCGTGCTGTGGGAGCGTTCAGGTCATTGGGACAAATACGCTGAAGCAATGTTCACCACCTCATCAGAGAACCGTGAGTACGCCATTAAGCCAATGAACTGCCCAGGCCACGTACAGATTTTCAACCAAGGTTTAAAATCTTACCGTGATCTGCCACTGCGCATGGCTGAATTTGGTTGCTGCCACCGTAATGAGCCATCAGGCTCACTGCATGGCCTAATGCGTGTACGCGGCTTCACCCAAGATGATGCCCATATTTTCTGTACTGAAGATCAAGTACAAGAAGAAGTAACCAATTGTATTAAAATGGTTTACGACGTCTACAGTACTTTCGGTTTCCAGAATATTGCAGTAAAATTATCAACACGTCCGGAAAAACGCATTGGTTCCGATGAAACATGGGACAAAGCAGAAGAGGGTTTGGCCGAAGCACTGCGTGCAAATGGCTTAGATTTTGATCTTCAACCGGGTGAGGGGGCATTTTATGGCCCTAAAATTGAATTTACTCTGCACGATTGTTTAGATCGTGCGTGGCAATGTGGTACTATCCAGCTCGACTTTGCACTGCCAGGTCGTTTAAATGCCTCTTACGTTGGTGAAAATAACGAACGCCACGTACCAGTCATGATTCACCGTGCAATTTTGGGTTCACTCGAGCGTTTCATCGGTATCTTAATCGAAGAGTACGCAGGGTACTTCCCGTCATGGCTAGCACCGGTACAAGCGGTTATCATGAATATTACTGATAACCAAGCCGATTATGTACGCGAATTGACCGAAAAGCTGCAATCTGCAGGTCTGAGAGTAAAATCAGACTTGAGAAATGAGAAGATTGGCTTTAAAATCCGCGAACACACTTTACGGCGTGTACCGTATATGCTGGTTTGTGGCGATAAAGAAGTAGAAGGCGGCCAAGTCGCCGTACGCACTCGCCGCGGTAAAGACC
>CAMTGL010000240.1 GCA_947071955.1 uncultured Plesiomonas sp. | reverse complement strand
ACTCAGCCTCTGCGGGCAATTATTTGTGATGCACACACTCTTGCTTGCTGATCTATGCTTAATACTTCATCAACAGAACGTGGCTCTGGCAGTGAGAGTTGCTCTACCACCTGACGATTCACCTGAGCAATGGCGGTAAACGGTAATTGCCGCTGTAAGAAGGCTTCAACACTGATCTCATTTGCCGCATTCAGGGCGGTTGTTGCCATTTGCCCCGCATTACAAGCCTCAATAGCCAGTTGTAAACAGGGATAGCGCTGCATATCTGGCTGCTCAAAATGCAGTGACGAAAGTGCAGAAAAGTCGAGAGGAGCAACACCGGTAGGGATACGTTCAGGGTAAGCCATGCAGTGGCCAATCGGCGTACGCATGTCCGGATTGCCCATTTGTGCAATCACGCTACCATCAGAAAAACGGACCATGGAGTGGATGATTGACTGCGGATGCACTATCACTTCCATCTGCGCGGCACTGGCATTGAACAACCACCGCGCTTCAATATACTCAAGGCCTTTATTCATCATGGTGGCAGAGTCTACTGAGATTTTTCGCCCCATAGACCAGTTAGGGTGTGCGCAGGCTTGTTCCGGTGTGATGTGGGCAAAATCTGCCAACGCGAGAGTCCGAAATGGGCCACCAGACCCTGTCAAAATAATATTTTCAACACCGGCCGCCTGTAAATCACAGTGGCCAATATTTTGCTGAACGGTCTGCGGTAAGCACTGGAAAATGGCATTGTGCTCACTGTCTACTGGTAGTAACTCCGCACCACAGCGTTGAACCTCTTGCAAAAACAAGCGCCCACACGTTACCAGTGACTCTTTATTCGCCAGCAAAATACGCTTTCCAGCACGAATGGCAGACAGCGTTGGCAATAAACCAGAAGCGCCGACAATCGCGGCCATCACCTGATCGGCTTCCGGCATACCTGCCAGCGTACACACGCCTTCGTCACCTTCAAGTACCTCGGTATTGCTCCCGTGTTCTTGCAATAGCTGGCGCAAACGCCGTGCGGCGACAAGATCAGACATTGCAGCAAAACGGGGATGAAACCTCAGGCATTGCGCAGCCATCAGCTCAACATTGCGTCCGGCAGCCAGCGCAAATACGTCAAATTTTTCAGGGTTTTGTTCTACAACAGCCAGTGTATTGACACCGATAGAGCCGGTTGAACCGAGTATAGTCAGTTTCATCATGATGTTTTACTCATTGGTAACACCGAAGGCTGTAACATTATCTGGATACATGAGAGGGAAGATGTACAGCAGGGTTTATAATGCAAAATGCAAAAGCGCCGCCAAAGCGACGCTTTTTATTGTCTGAATGATTAGAAATCCATCAGCTCTTTTTCTTTTTCTGCCAGCGCTTCGTCAACTTTCTTCACCATCACATCAGTGATCTTCTGAATGTCGTCTTGTGAGCGGCGCTCGTCATCTTCGCTGATCTCTTTATCTTTGAGCAACGCTTTTGCTTTTTCGTTGGCATCACGGCGCACGTTACGTACCGATACGCGGCCCTGCTCGGCTTCACCGCGCACAACTTTGATCAGGTCTTTACGACGCTCTTCAGTCAGTGCCGGTAGCGGAACACGGATAGTTGCGCCAGCAGAGCTCGGGTTCAGCCCCAAATCTGATGTCAGGATAGCTTTTTCAACGGCTGCGCTGATAGAGCGATCAAAGACGGTAATAGCCAGAGTACGTGAGTCTTCTGCAACTACGTTTGCCAGTTGACGCAGCGGCGTTGCTGAACCGTAGTACTCAACGGTGATCCCGTCCAGCAGGTTTGGATGTGCACGACCAGTACGGATTTTAGAAATATGATTTTTGAATGCTTCTACGCACTTTTCCATACGGATTTGTGCATCTTGCTTGATGGCGTTAATCACGATGTAACCCTTCAATTCGATTTGATGAATATGCGTTAAGATACCGCGCTTTGCCCTTGTGAGGCAAAAATTACCGCAAATATTACTGGGTAATGATTACTGGATAGTGATTATTGACTAATGATAGTACCTTCGCGTTCACCCATCACCACTCGGCGCAATGCACCCGGTTTATTCATGTTAAACACACGAATTGGCATGTTGTGATCACGGGCCAGTGTAAAGGCGGCTAAATCCATCACTTTCAGTTCACTTTCCAGTACTTCCTGATACGTCAAGGTATCATACAAAACGGCATCTGGATTTTTTGCCGGATCATCGTTAAATACGCCGTCAACTTTAGTGGCTTTCAGTACCACATCCGCTTCAATTTCGATCCCGCGCAAACAGGCAGCAGAGTCGGTAGTAAAGAACGGATTGCCAGTACCTGCAGAGAAGATAACAACACGGCCATTACGCAGCAAGCTGATAGCTTCTGCCCAGCTGTAGTTATCACACACACCATTAAGTGGAATGGCTGACATCAGGCGGGTATTAACATATGCACGGTGCAGTGCATCACGCATTGCCAGACCGTTCATTACTGTCGCCAGCATGCCCATGTGATCACCCACCACACGGTTCATGCCTGCTTTTGCCAGACCCGCACCACGGAATAAGTTACCACCACCGATAACCACGCCAACCTGTACACCGAGTTCTACCAGCTCTTTAATCTCTTGTGCCATACGGTCAAGAACACTTGGGTCAATACCAAACCCTTCAGAGCCTTGGAGTGCTTCACCACTCAGTTTCAAAAGAATACGTTGATATGCCGGTTTTGCATTGGTAGTCATGGTTTTCCTTCCTGGCGCGCAGTGAGTGAATAGCCGGACTGATGATAGGGTAACAGCATGCTATTAAACATCAGCCTGTAGGCAATTATAAGCAGGTAATTAAAACTGAACCGCAGATTTCTGCGGTTCAGTGGGTCTTTCATGTAAAGCAGAAAATTAAGATTGCTTAGTCATTGCTGCAACTTCAGCAGCAAAGTCAGCTTCAACTTTCTCGATACCTTCACCTACTTCAAAACGTACAAAGCTAGTCACGCTTGCACCTTTCTCTTTCAGCAGGTCAGCAACAGACTTAGATGGGTCCATTACGAACGCTTGACCGTACAGAGAAACTTCGCCGGTGAATTTCTTCATACGGCCTTCAACCATTTTCTCAACGATTTCGCGTGGCTTGCCAGACTGCATGCCGATATCAACTTGGATTTCACGCTCGTGAGCAACAACGTCAGCAGGAACGTCTTCTGGCTTCACGTACTCTGGCTTGCTTGCAGCGATGTGCATTGCAACGTGCTTAACCAGCTCTTCATCAGCGCCAGTTGCAGAAACAACAACACCGATCTTAGCACCGTGCAGGTA
>CAMTGL010000239.1 GCA_947071955.1 uncultured Plesiomonas sp. | reverse complement strand
CGGCATCATCAAACTCGTTAAGAACCCGATAAAGCGTTGCTAAACCAATCTCATCAACCACATCAATCAGCTTTTAATACAAGTCTTCGGCACTGATGTGTTGGCAATTGCCTGTTTGCAACAATTCAAGAATTTTAAGGCGCGGTAAAGTAACTTTAAGCCCCGCTTTTTTTAGCGCAGTGTTGTTGTCTGTCATATATCCAGCGTTCCTGATTTTTATAGTCTAGGCAGAGGTAATCCATGCCGGAGTAAAAATGATCTTGTCAGGTATTATAAGAGTTGCGTGATCAACTTAAAACCGTTAAATCTGCTCTGCTTTGTCTAAATCAGAGTATACGTTGTGTCGGTATGCTTGTGGTGAGCATTGGTTACAGTACAAACCGAGAGTTGTTTCACGCGAGTCTTACCTCTGTTATATCACGCATAGCTGATTTGTTTTCTGTTGTTATGTGTGTGAGCTGCCGCTACTCATCATAAGAAGGTTAGTGTTAGGCTGTGTTTTTGCCTATCAGGGGAAGTGGGGATGATTCGTTTTGCGGTGATTGGCACAAACTGGATTAGCCATAAATTTTGTCAGGCAGCGCACAGCAGTGGCCGATTACAGCTTAGTGCGGTCTATTCACGAGAGTTAATAACAGCACAAGCATTTGCTGCAAAATACAGCACATCTTGTAACTGTTATACGGATATTGCAGCTATGGCCGCCGATCCGGAACTGGATGCGGTGTATATTGCTAGCCCGAATGCATTGCATTATCCACAAGCTGCTCTGTTTTTGCAGCATGGTAAACATGTCATATCAGAAAAACCACTGGCGTCAAATAGCGGGGAGGTTGAATCACTGATAGCGATTGCCCAGCAAAATAACGTGGTGTTATTTGAAGCCCTCAAAACGCGTTATAACCCAAATTTTATGGCTATTGAGCAGGCGTTGCCACAGTTGGGTACGCTTCGTAAAGTGCACTTTACCTATTGTCAGTTCTCTTCACGTTACCCGCGTTATCTTGCTGGTGAGAACCCGAATACGTTTAATCCTGAGTTATCAAATGGCTCACTGATGGATATTGGTATTTATCCGCTGGGTGTGGCGTTAAATTTGTTTGGTGAACCCAATAAGGTCATGGCTACCGGAACACTGCTGGCTTCTGGCGCTGATGCGCATGGCTCGTTGTTGATGCAGTACCCTGATTTTGATGTTGTTATCAGCCATTCCAAAGTGAGTGATGGTGTCGTAGCGAGTGAGATTCAGGGGGAGCTGGGTACGCTGGTTATTTCACATATCTCTGAGTGTGATACGGTGCATTTTTATCCCCGTAACGGCGATATGCAGGATTTAACCCGTGAACAGGCAGAGAATACCATGTTGTATGAGGCGCAGGTGTTTGCCGATTTGATTGAACGTGGAGATGTCAATCATGCGGAGCTAGCGCGAAGCCGCTTAATCAGCAAAGTGCTGACTGAGGCACGAATGCAGATTGGAGTCACTTATCCGGCTGATTTGAATCAGTTATAGTGCTCAGTTGACACGCTATATTATGAATTAAGCGGGAAGCGCTCACGCTGATAAGCGCGTTCCCGCAATAAACGTTGTGTATCGGTGTAAAATCTACTGATTAATGAACAAACCAGCGTTTCACTGTTTGAGTCAGTACCATATACCCGCTGAGGATGAGCAATAGCCACGGGAAGTAGCTTAAAGGAAGCGCTTCAAGCTGTAAGTACGGTGCCAACGGTGAAAAGACCAGCCCGATACCCACAACGACAACAACCATTGTCATTACCATTAAAATCCACGATGGCCGGCTTTGTAGGAATGGGATCTTACGGGTACGGATCATATGCACAATCAATGTTTGTGATAACAACCCCTCGACAAACCAGCCAGACTGGAACAGAGTCTGTGCACCCACGTTATCGGCTTTGAACACATACCACATCAGGCAGTAGGTCAGAACATCAAAGATAGAGCTGATTGGGCCGAAAAATAGCATAAACTTGCCGAGTTCATCCGTATTCCAGCGTTGCGGAGTTGTCAGCTGATCATCATCGACATTATCAAATGGAATGGCCACTTGTGAGATATCGTATAGCAGGTTTTGGATCAGTAAATGAATGGGTAGCATCGGTAAAAAGGGCAGAAATGCACTGGCAATCAGTACACTAAAAACATTACCAAAATTCGAGCTGGCTGTGATTTTAATGTACTTCAGCATGTTGGCGAACGTTTTGCGCCCTTCAAGAACTCCCTGTTCGAGTACCATCAAGCTTTTTTCCAGCAAAATAATATCAGCAGCTTCTTTGGCAATATCAACCGCTGAATCAACCGAAATACCAATATCAGCAGCGCGCAGTGCAGGGGCATCATTAATGCCATCGCCCATAAAACCAACAACATGGCCCTCTGCCCGCAGTGTTTGCACTATCCTCTCTTTGTGCAGGGGTGTGAGTTTGGCAAAGACGGTGGTGTTTGTGACGGCGCTGGCCAGCTCTACGTCACTGAGCTGATCAACGTGTGTTCCGAGTAAAATATTTCCGGCATCAAGCCCAACATCGTGGCACACTTTTGCGGCGACCAGTTCATTATCACCAGTCAGGATTTTTACCTGTATGCCGTTGGCCTTTAATGCAGAGAGAGCTGGAGCTGTGGTCTCTTTTGGGGGATCGAGAAAAGCAATGTAGCCTTCCAGAATCAACTCATATTCATCGGCAACACTGTATTGATCACTGTGATCAACTAATGTTTTGCTGGCAACGGCAACAACGCGCAGCCCTTGCTGATTAAGATCGCGAGTGATATTGCGCACCGCCTCAAGACGATCACCAGAAAGTGAAACCACCTCTTCGTTAATACGCGCATGCGTACAGACCGCAAGGATCTCTTCGAGTGCGCCTTTACAGATAAGCTCATCTGGCCCATTTGTTGTGCGAACTACAACCGACATACGGCGACGCTCAAAATCAAACGGGATTTCATCTACTTTGTGCAGGCCAAGCCCGAGGCCTAAATCAAGGCCAGTTACCGCCAGATTTTTATCTGCCCCTTTTTCTAGCACCGCAACATCCAGCAGATTTTTCAGGCCGGTTTGGTAGTAACTGTTTAACCACGCATAACGCAGAACCTGTTCACATTGTTTGCCTTCAATATCTGTGTGGCGTTCAAGAACGATCTTATCCTGAGTGAGGGTTCCTGTTTTATCGGTACAGAGTACATCCATTGCGCCAAAGTTTTGGATTGCATCAAGACGCTTGACGATTACCTTCTGCTTTGACAGCTTAACTGCACCTCTTGCCAGTGT
>CAMTGL010000238.1 GCA_947071955.1 uncultured Plesiomonas sp. | reverse complement strand
ATACCATATCAATATAGGCTTTTAGCTGAACGGGAATGCTGTAGTTATACATAGGTGCTGCTAAAACAATAATATCGTGCGCCAGAAGCTCGTTAATTAAGTGGTCTGAAAGTGTCAGTGCTTCCTGCTGACGCGGACTCAGTTCACCGGTCGGGCGGAGTGCTCCTACGGTTTCGTTGTCGAGCATGGGAATCGGGTTCACGACCAGATCATGAACAGTGACGTTGTCACCTTTTTCTTGGTATTGCGCAATCAGAAAGTCGGCCATTTTGTTTGATTGTGACTGGGCAGACATGATGCTGGATTTTAAAACCAATACGTTACTCATAAATTCGCTTCCTGTATTCATCCGTGTTGTGCTTTTTGTTGCTTAAACGGTTTTAATCGAACGTAGTGATGAAACAAAACCGTTAATAACAAAACGCACACTGTTCAGTGTAGTTAAAAAAACGCCGTTGTGGGCATAACTTCAATTTACACGAAAAAATAAGGGTAAAAAGCGCAAAAAATCGGGTAAACCATTCTGATTAATAGAATGATTTACCTGATATTTATCAGATGATCTAATAAGTCTATGCAAATAAGAGCTTATTCAAGGCGATTGGGAGTAGAGAAGTAGTGAATAATTTGTTGCACAGCAGGTAATTGAGCGGCCTCTACGCTGTAACACCAGCCAATTCTGCGGGAAAGGGTTAACTCGGGCAGTGTATATGTTTGTAAAACTGGCCAATCTGCTAACGCGCTGCTGGGTAACAGACCAATACCTAATCCGGCGTTGATCATAGCGGCCAGTTGAATATCGGTTTCTGTTTTTGCTTTGGGGGAAAGTACCAGTGAGTGCTGTGAAAGTATGCCCATAATACGCTGATAACTGGCGCTGTTATTACAAACAAGCCAGCTATTGGCGGGAATATCACTGGCTGAAATCGTACCTTTTTCGGCAAACAGAGCGCGCAATACTCTACTGTGCGGGTGATCAGGAGCGATCGCTACGCGGTACTCTTCATCGATCAAGGGAAAGAATAGATCGTCATCACACAGTGCAGTATCAAGATCGATCCGCATATCTCCGCAGCAGCCGGATCGTACATCCAGTTTTAAATTGGGGATCGCATGATAACATGCTGCCATGATCTGGCTTTGTAGCTGCTGACCAAGATCGGGCATCAGGCCAATGTGTAAACTGAGCGCATTGCCCTGTTCGGCAAACAGATCGGGCAGGGCATTGATCTCGTTAACCAGCCGACGTGCTGTCGGGTAGAGCCGCCGTGCTTCTTCCGTCAGCGCAACCCCTTTAGGCTGGCGAATGAACAATTCGATACCCAGTTGATCTTCGAGTTGCCGGATAGCCGCCGATAGCGCAGGTTGCGAAATATGGCAGCGATGCGCTGCTGCGGTCATATTTTTCTCTTCAAAAACGGCGGTAAATGCGCGTAACTGGCGGTAATCCATAACTCTGGGTACTCTCTTGGGGGGATATACCCACTATATCAAATACATGAATTACTTAATTGATCCTTCGATAAAAAAGAGAGGAGTTGCTGCATTTTCATACAGTAACTCCTTTTAAATTTATTTCTAAAGTAATTTAAGGTCTTTTTAATATACGATACTACACTCTGTATAATAAGTAGACATTAGATGTTGGCAGGTTGTTAACTGGTCAGGATTGTTTTTTATCGATAAACAAATTGTATTCCTGTTACATACCGAGGCGGTTTAGCTGATGAGGAGTACACGATAACACTATAAATAGAGTCATTAATTTGTGGTATTTCAGAGACACTGCCCTGTGGGTTTCTACCGATTTTTTTATCTTCTCCATCATTCCATTCTAACATTTGCAGCATATCTACACCGTTACTCCCAGCCCAAACAGTGCCTGATATTCCTTTAATACTTACAACATCACTGATATTCATCTGATCGTTATAGTTAATAGGGTCACCTCCACCATAGCCTCCAGCTAACAGTTCGTCGCTGACAGCATCATAGATACCATCTATAACAGCACTTCCCTGAAATCTAATTTTGCTATAATTATTCGAAGAAATGATATCTGAATATGCAGTATCATTACCTATCGTCAAACTTTTTTGAGCTATAACCATATTGACTTCAGTTGGAGTAGAGATTTTATTTTCATATGAAGCGCTTACACTTCCGGTTTTCCCTGCAACAAATTCGGTTGTTGATACATAACCATCAATGACAGTTATATTTGAGCTGCCAGACCATGAGCTTTGCTTAGTGATATCATATGAATCACCATTGGTATAAATAGCAGTGGCTTTAAGTTGTGCGCCATAATATGGTGTGATATTCACTGACGAAGCACTAAGAACAATCTCTTTCAGTACGGGAGTTGTAACGTTGATCCGAGATGTAGCAGTGAATGTCTGGCCATTTACGTCAAAGGAGGCTGTGATAGTTGTTGTTCCCTGAGCAATAGCGGTTACCATGCCTTTATCAGTTTCACTGTTACTCACAGTAGCAATGCTCGGATCACTCGATATCCACTTCATAGTATTGGCATCGGTAACATCTACCACTAGCGTATCAGAAAACTGTGCTTGAGCGTTAAGCTGACGCCGTAAGCCCAAAGGAACTGAAGCTGTGCTCGGTGTTACGTCTAGCTGTGTGACTACGGCGTTGCTGATAGTCACCTTAGCAGTAGAGCTAAACTGTTGGCCATTGGCTTCACCTGAAACAGTGATAGTCACTTCTCCAGTAGAAACTGCTGTTATCATACCTTTGTTGCCACTACTGCTGCTGACAGTAGCAATACTCGGATCACTAGAGATCCAGCTTATGGTATCAGCATAAGTTACATCGGTAACAGAACCATCAGAGAAGCGTGCTTCAGCATTAAGCTGATGCTGTAAACCCAGAGGGACTGACGCTGTATCCGGTGTCACCCGTAGTTGAGTGACTACGGCATTGGTAATGGTCACCTGAGTACTGGCGCTAAATTTCTGGCCATCAACCTCACCGGAAGCCGTGATGGTAACGTTACCTGGCTTGATTCCGGTAATACTCCCTTTATTCCCAGCAGTAGTATTACTCACGGTGGCAATAGAAGTATCAAGGCTACGCCAGTTTATGAGCGCATGTTCAGTGACGTTTTTAGTCTTTCCATCTGATAAAAAGGCGGTTGCAGTCAGTGAAGTGCTTAGACCAGCAGCTACTGACACAGGTGTTGGTGTGACTTCCAAACCGGTGACGACGGCATCAGTGACAGTTAATGTTGCGGTATCGCTAAATACCTTGCCTTGAATCACAGTTGAAGCAAGAATTACAGCCGTACCGGTTTGT
>CAMTGL010000237.1 GCA_947071955.1 uncultured Plesiomonas sp. | reverse complement strand
GCCCTACCACTCGCATGACCAAATCGAAAACGCCTAAAAAAGGAAAAGTTTCCGAGTCTACAGCTGAGCGTGAAGAAGCGCGTCGCGGTAAAGGCGGAAAACTCAAGCGTAAGAGCACACTGCAGCAGCATGGCTTTAATAAGCCAGCACAGCCGGTAAACCGTGACGTTATCATCGGTGAAACCATTACTGTGGCTGAGTTAGCGGCAAAAATGGCCGTTAAAGGTTCTGAAGTCATCAAAGCGATGATGAAAATGGGTGCGATGGCAACCATTAACCAAGTGATCGATCAAGAAACCGCACAAATGGTTGCGGAAGAGATGGGCCATAAAGTTATCCTGCGTCGTGAAAACGAGCTGGAAGAGTCTGTCATGAGTGATCGTGATACTGATGCAGCGAGCATGCCTCGTGCACCGGTTGTGACCATCATGGGCCACGTTGACCACGGTAAAACATCACTGCTTGACTATATTCGCTCAGCGAAAGTTGCTGCAGGTGAAGCCGGTGGTATTACCCAGCACATTGGTGCGTACCATGTGGAAACTGAGAACGGTATGATTACCTTCTTAGATACACCAGGTCACGCCGCATTTACCTCTATGCGTGCTCGTGGTGCAAAAGCTACGGATATCGTTGTACTGGTTGTTGCAGCCGATGATGGTGTGATGCCACAAACAATCGAAGCTATCCAGCATGCGAAAGCGGCCGGTGTACCGATTGTTGTTGCGGTAAACAAAATTGATAAAGATGCGGCAAATCCTGATCGCGTTAAGCAAGAGTTGGCGCAATACAACGTCATGTCTGAAGATTGGGGTGGTGAGAGCCAGTTCGTGCATGTTTCCGCAAAAAGCGGTCAAGGCATTGATGAGCTGCTAGAAGCTATTTTGCTGCAATCTGAAGTTCTTGAGCTGAAAGCGGTACGTGATGGTATGGCAAGCGGTGTGGTGATCGAATCCTATCTGGATAAAGGTCGCGGCCCGGTAGCTACCGTACTGGTACAAGAAGGTACACTGAACAAAGGCGATATCGTTCTGTGTGGTTTCGAGTATGGTCGTGTACGTGCTATGCGTGATGAGCTAGGCCGTGACTCTGTTGAAGCAGGCCCATCTATTCCGGTTGAAATTTTAGGCTTGTCAGGTGTTCCTGCTGCGGGTGATGAAGTTACCGTTGTTCGTGACGAGAAAAAAGCCCGTGAAGTTGCACTGTATCGTCAGGGTAAATTCCGTGATGTGAAACTTGCTCGTCAGCAAAAAGCAAAACTGGAGAACATGTTTGCGAACATGGCTGAAGGTGATGTTTCTGAACTGAATATCGTACTTAAAGCAGACGTACAAGGTTCTGTAGAAGCCATCTGCGATTCACTGACTAAACTCTCTACTGATGAAGTTAAAGTGAAGATTGTGGGTTCAGGCGTGGGTGGTATCACTGAAACTGATGCAACCTTGGCTGCGGCATCTAACGCAATTCTGGTTGGCTTTAACGTTCGTGCTGATGCAACTGCACGTCGCGTTGTTGAAGTTGAAAATCTGGATCTGCGTTACTACTCTGTTATCTATCATCTGATTGATGAAGTGAAGCAGGCGATGAGCGGTATGCTGGCGCCTGAGTTCAAGCAAGAGATCATCGGTCTGGCAGAAGTACGCGATGTCTTTAAATCACCGAAAATCGGCTCTATTGCTGGTTGTATGGTTACTGAAGGTATCGTTAAGCGTCACAACCCAATCCGTGTACTGCGTGACAACGTGGTAATCTACGAAGGCGAGCTGGAATCTCTGCGTCGCTTTAAAGATGACCTGGCAGAAGTGCGTAATGGCATGGAATGTGGTATCGGCGTTAAAAATTATAACGACGTGCGTGTTGGCGATATGATCGAAGTGTACGAAATTATTGAAGTTAAACGTACTATCGATTAATCCCCGAGCAGGCGCTGTATTTTGCGATACTCTCCTGCACGGCGTGGCCACTAACAGGTCATATTGATACACACCATTGGGGGGCTTACGCCCCCCAATCTGTCTGGGGAAAACACCATGGCAAAAGAGTTCGGTCGTAGTAAGCGTGTCGCTCAAGAATTGCAAAAAGAAGTGGCTATCATTTTGCAGCGTGAAGTTAAAAATCCGCAAATTGGTATGGTCACTGTCTCTAGCGTTGAAGTTTCACGCGATCTGGCATATGCCAAAGTTTTTGTAACCTTCTTGTTTGATGATAGCGAAGCGATTGCGAGCGGTTTAAAATCACTTCGTGATTCAACCGGTTATATTCGTACCTTAGTGGGCAAGGCGATGCGTCTGCGTATCGTGCCAGAGCTACGTTTTGAGTACGATCAATCACTGACTGAAGGCATGCGGATGTCGAATCTGGTCACCAGTGTGGTCAAAGAAGATGATCGTCGTCGTCAAGATGAGCCGGAAGTCAGCGGTGATACTGATGCCTCCGCAGCACAGGATGGGGAGCAGATCTGATGTCTCGTCCACGTCGTCGCGGCCGCGATATTAACGGTATCCTGTTGCTTGATAAGCCGCAAGGGATCAGCTCGAACGATGCCCTGCAAAAAGTGAAGCGTCTTTATAATGCCAATAAAGCAGGTCATACCGGTGCGCTCGATCCATTAGCGACGGGGATGTTGCCACTTTGCTTTGGTGAGGCGACAAAATTCTCTCAGTATCTGCTTGATTCCGATAAGCGATACCGTGTGATAGCCAAGCTCGGACAGCGCACGAATACCTCTGATGCTGATGGCGAAGTAATTTGTGAACGTCCAGTCAATGTTGAGCTTACTCAGTTGCAACAGGCACTGACGCACTTTGATGGAGAGATCCAGCAAGTGCCATCGATGTTCTCGGCGCTCAAGTATCAGGGTAAACCGCTGTATGAGTACGCGCGTCAAGGCATTGATATTCCGCGAGAGTCTCGCCCAATCACTATCTATGAATGCACATTAGTGCGTTTTGAGGGGGATGAGGTTGAGCTGGAAGTACACTGCTCAAAAGGCACGTATATCCGTACCATCGTGGATGATTTAGGTGAAATGCTAGGCTGTGGCGCGCATGTGATTTATCTGCGTCGCCTTGCCGTCTCTAAATATCCGCAAGATCGTATGGTGACACTTGAGCAGCTTGAAGCTCTGTTGCTGCAAGCGCAAGAAACCGAAACATCACCAGGCATCACACTTGATCCGCTGCTGTTACCGATGGATACCGCAGTGCAAGACTTCCCTGAAGTGAATATGCCAACCATTGTGGCAGCATATGCTAAACAAGGGCAGCCGGTACAAGTTGCTGGGGCACCGACATCGGGTCTGGTACGGATGACCGAAGGTGA
>CAMTGL010000236.1 GCA_947071955.1 uncultured Plesiomonas sp. | reverse complement strand
TGTCGGGCTACCGGAATCTGGTGATGAACATCCGCCTTGATCCGGCAGCGATGGCTGCTCGCGGCGTTACCGTGGCCGATATTGACAGTGCGCTGCGCAAAGAGAACGTTGAGCAACCCGCCGGTGAGTTGCGTACCGCTGATCTACAAATGTCAGCCCGTATTAACCGTGCATTTAACTCAGTGGATGATTTTGCCCATTTAGTGGTGCGTGGTGATGCCAATCAGCCTATCTATTTAAGTGATGTCGCCAGCATTGAAGAGGGCGCGCGCGATTCAGACTCGCTGTATCGTTCTAACGGCGAAAACGTGGTCGGGCTGGGGATTGTACGCCAGTCACAATCGAACACCGTCATGGTGACCGAGAAAGTGAAAGCCGAGCTAGAGAGCCTGAAAGCCAACCTACCACAAGGGGTCTCAATCAGTATCGGCTTTGACAGTGCCCAGTTTATTGAAAGTGCCATAGATGAGGTGTACAGCACTCTGGCCATCACCGCAGGGTTGGTTATCCTTACTATTTACCTGTTTTTGGGCAGCCCACGCGCCACCCTGATCCCAACTATTACCGTACCGGTATCACTGGTCGCGGCGTTTATTTCGGCACTGGTTTTCGGATTTTCAATCAACCTGATCACCTTAATGGCACTGGTCTTGGCTATCGGTCTGGTGGTGGATGATGCCATTGTAGTGCTCGAAAACGTGCATCGGCATGTTGAAATGGGGCGTTCACCGCTGGCTGCTGCATGGCATGGCACTAAAGAGGTCGGGTTTGCGGTAGTTGCCACCACTGCGGTTCTGGTTGCCGTATTTGTACCTGTGCTATTTCTGACCGGCACTGTCGGGCGTATTTTTGCCGAATTTGCCATGCTGCTCAGTGCGGCAGTGGTCTTTTCCAGCATCATTGCCCTGACCCTGACACCGGTGATGTGCGCAAAACTGTTACGCCCGCAGATGCCACAAAACTGGCTGACCCGTTCATTTGGGCAGGCGGTGAACTGGTCATCGGCGCAATACCGCCGTTCACTGCAAATTACCCAACGTCAGCCGTGGTGGGCACCGGTGGTGATGTTACTGTTGATTGGTGGCTGTTATCTGTTGTACCAGCAGATCCCTCAGGCACTGACACCTAAAGAAGATCGGGGCAGTATTTTTGTGATGACCCGTGCCGCTGAAGGGGCAGGCCCAGAGCTGATGCAGCGTAATATGATCGAGCTAGAGCAGCGCTTACAACCGCTATTGGATCAGGGCATTGCAGAGAACATCACCGTACGTACCCCTGGCTTTGGCGGTGGCGTGAATAGCGGTATGGCGATGATTACCCTAAAACCGTGGGATCAGCGCAGCAAAAAAGCCGAAGACTTGGTTGGGTTTATCGCCAAAGCGACCGGCGATCTTCCGGGTATGCGCATCGTACCGGTATTGCCGTCTAGCTTACGTGGTGGCTCGGATAATCCGGTGCAATTTGTTCTCGGCGGGCCAGATTACGAACAACTTAAAGGGTGGATAGAAACGCTGCAAAAGGCTGCTCGCGCTAATCCGGGGCTGACCGATATCGATATTGATTACCGTGAAACCACCCCTGAGATGATACTTGAAGTTGATCGCGCACTGGCAAACCAACTGGGGATTTCGGTATCCGATATTGCCAGCACGCTGCAAAGCGTACTGGGTGGCGATAGCGTGACCACCTTTGCCAAAGATGGCGAAGAGTTTGATGTTTACCTGCGCGGTCTCAAGCAAAATTTCCGTGGGGTTGAAGACTTGGCCCAGATTTATCTGCGGGCAAAAAATGGCCAGTTAGTGTCAGTGTCAACCCTGATCAGCGGGCAGGAAAAAGCCTCTGCATCAACCTATTACCACTATAACCGCAACAAATCGATCACCTTATCGGCCAACCTTGCCGCAGGGTATGATCTTGGTCAGGCGCTTGATTACCTTGATGAACAGGCGCGTACTTTATTGCCTCCGCAGGCGATTATTGACTACAAAGGTGAATCACTCGAATACCGCACCAATCAGGGTAATATCATGTTCGCTTTCGGCATGGCAATGGTGGTGGTTTATCTGTTCCTTGCCGCACAATTTGAGAGCTTTGTGCACCCGTTTGTGGTGATGCTGACCGTCCCACTGGGTATTGCTGGCGGCCTGTTTGGTTTGTGGGTTACTGGTATGTCGCTCAATATCTACAGTCAACTTGGGCTTATTATGTTAGTCGGGCTGGTGACTAAAAACGGTATTTTGCTGGTCGAGTTTACTAACCAATTGCGAGATAACGGCTACCGTTTTGCTGATGCAATATTAGAGGCTGCTGAAAAGCGTTTTCGCCCGATCATGATGACCGCGCTGACTGCCATCATCGGGGGCATCCCGCTGATTGTTGCCAGTGGTGCGGGCGCGGAAGGGCGGCAGGCAATTGGTATTGTCGTGGTCTTTGGTATGAGTATCGCACTGGTGTTGACCTTGTATATCGTACCGGCTATGTATGCACTGCTAGCACGAAACACTGACTCACCGGATGCCGCAGGCCATGCGCTGGATCAGGCCTTACAGGAAGATGCTGTGCGCGAGAAAACCATACCCTCATCGGTGGTCTGAGCCATGTTGCCATCAGCATAAACAGTAACGTCAGTTGCAACATCAATAAAAGCCTGCTCTTTTCCGAGCAGGCTTTTTTTCTGACTGTATGATCGTGTAAAGCAAACGCCGTGTTTTGCTAGCCTGATCCAAAACTGGGTAATTGGCGGCGATTAAGTTATCGCTCATCCATAAAATGAAGGCTTTTCAGGGAGGAGATGCAATGAACACAACGTTTGGCATGCTTTTGGGGATAATGTTGCCCCTGTGCGCGGTTGCCGCAGATGTTCCTTTGGGCACCGACCTTGCCAAACAGCAAGTGGTTGTGCGGGCTAATGGGAAAGATCCTTCCATGCTCGATCCTAATATCGCCGATGCAGATTTTGCCACACAAGCGGTGCTTTCTGATCTGTTTGAAGGCTTGGTGCAAGAGGGGGATAACGGCGAAAATATACCGGCGCAAGCCGAACGCTGGATCACCTCACCTGATGGCAAATCGATGACATTCTGGCTGCGTGAAAATGCCCATTGGTCAGATGGAACGCCGGTAGAGGCTGCGGACTTTGTGGCCGGATGGCAGCGTGCAGTTAACCCGAAAACCCGCTTGAGTAATCGAAACTACATGGCTGAAGCCGGGATTGCCAATGCCGATCTGATTGGGCGCGGTAAACTGAGCCCTGATAAACTGGGTGTCAGTGCATTAGAGCCAAAAGTGCTGCAAGTGACCTTTGATAAACCCATGCCGTTTTTTATGTCAATGCTCT
>CAMTGL010000235.1 GCA_947071955.1 uncultured Plesiomonas sp. | reverse complement strand
GTGTTAAATAACTGCAGTGCGTAAGATTTTGTACTAAAACGCATCTATCTGTTTTCAGTTTGTGTATACTGTCGAATCAGAGGTTGTGCGTATGCAGCCTTGACTAATTTTGCTAAATCATTGGCTGTTGACACGTTGTACGTAGATAAACCGGTTGAATCAGCAAAGCGGGAACGCGTCATTTTTAACGCTTTCGCTTTTCTGTTCATGGCTTTCACAAACGCGGGCTTACCGCCCGGATAGTGTCGCCCCAATGCTGATGCCATACGATTCTCGGATGACATCAGGGCCAGTAAAAGTGCATCACGACGTGTTATTTTTGTACCAAACTTAATCCTTGAATGCGTGTTTTTCAGCGTATCACGATCACGCTGATCAACAGTGATGATCTCATTCAAGTTTTGCTTTGCATCCAGTACCACCAGTGCCGTCATCAATTTAGTTACCGATGCAATAGGCACAACTTTATTCGGATTTTTGGCATACAGCGTTTTCCCCTTGCGGGTATCAATCACCAACGCGCTCGCAGAAGCTAGCTTCAACGATGAATCTGATGACGATGATGCCTCTGCAGGCGTTATGCTCGTGACCAATACAGAGAGAGTCAGCGCACAAACAACCCCCAGAATGCGACTCCTTTTGCTCATAAACGCTCCATCAATTCCGTGTAATTAACATATAAATATAGTGGCTGAATTATTATTCCGGTACATACGCCGTTTGTTTTATGACGGACGCTTAGTACGGGCTAACCCTTTTAGGAAATTGCGTAAAAACTGATCACCACAAGGGCGATAATTCTTATGCCCTTTCTGGCGGAACAGTGCACTTAACTCTGATTTTGAAATCCGCAATTCTGCAGCAGACAAAATAGCGCGCATATCTTCATCTTGTAATTGAAGTGCAATTCTAATTTTACGCAAAATAACATTATTCGAAAGCAGTTCTTTCTCTTTTACTCCACCGGTTGCATCCGTTGACGCGCTTGGAGACGGGCCGCGTAACTCAAGGATTAAACCGTCTAAAAAAGCACCTAATGCATTGTCATCACAATCAATGAAACCGCTTTCGTCCTCTTTTTTTAACCAGCCATTCAGCATATCGGTAGAAACCGTTAAACCTGCGTGCTCATAAATGCGTAATATATGAGCAATGCTTAGTTGTAAGCTGTAACGTAGGCTGCGTAAAACATCATTATTAATCATAGAGTTCCAAATTAGTTCAGGACAAATGTCGTTATTGGTGCAGAAAGCGTGCGCATACTAGCACAACCGCTATATCACTGAGTATCAATATTGATCTCGCGTCGCACCTCATTTAACTGATAAAATGTAAGGATATTTTAGTCTGCTGATGACTATTTTTATTCTTTAAAAGGCAAAATGATGGAAATTTTCCAGTTAGAAAACCACCCTTTCGTTGAACTGTGTGACTTGCTAAAAATTCAGGGCTGGAGCGAAAGCGGCGCTGCAGCCAAAGCGTTCATCGCTGAAGGTTTGGTCACTGTTGATGGGCAGGTTGAAACACGCAAACGTTGTAAAATTCAGTCAGGCCAGGTTGTCTCTTTTCAGGGGCAAACTGTAAAAGTAAGAACCTAATCTTAGGAGCTTATCGCATATGCCACCAGTTCTGCGGTGGCATAGCTACTTTAGGCGTAGATAGCATGCTTATATCGCCCTCTGTCACACTGAAACTCCTCGCATTCATCCGCTCTACACTTAATTCGGTTTAACAAAATCAACCATACTGAGCTGTAACCAAACATGTAAGTTCGCTTTCTACTTGTACTAAACATTATACTCGCTAAAGCGAACGAAAAACGCGCATATAATAAGTAACTAACTTATTGATTTAAATAAATCTATAAGGGTCAATAGCGTTATAAACAGGCCATTATCTGGATTTATAAAAACAGATGTAAGTAGATTCAAATAGATTTTAAGATTGCACATTCTTTTACAAGCAGAAAAATAATCTGCGGAACTTATGGTTTCATAATAACAAAAATCAGGCTAAATATTATCTGAATTAAATTAAATTCGATAGCGCTCACAAAACGATCAAAACAGAGCGCAAATAATTATTTAGAGGATGTTTTTGATGAAAGCGCAAAGTGTCGAGTGTTTATCCACAGAACAAGATATTAATATTGAAACAACAGAGTTAAAACATGACCATTGGAAACGTATTTCCAGCGAACTATTAAATAAAGCGGGCATTACGCTAAATGGTAATCAACCGTTTGACATGAAAATAAAACATCCACACACATTAATGCGGATATTACAAGAGGGCTCTCTGGGATTAGGTGAGAGTTATATGGATGGTTGGTGGGATTGTGATCGGTTAGATATTTTCTTTGACAAAGTATTAACGGCTCAGTTGGATAAACAATTACCTTCACACTTTCAAGATACATTGCGCATTCTAAAAGCGAGAGTCTTTAACATGCAAACTCGCTTGCGTGCATGGCAAGTGGGTAAAGAGCATTATGATTTGGGTAATGATCTGTTCAATGCAATGCTTGATCCACACATGCAGTACTCTTGTGCCTACTGGAAAGAGGCTCAAACGCTTGAAGCGGCGCAAGAAGCAAAGTTAGCGATGATCTGTGATAAATTACAACTCAAACCTGGCATGAAAGTGTTAGATATCGGCTGTGGCTGGGGTGGATTAGCTTATTACATGGCAAAAAATCACGGTGTATCTGTTGTCGGTGTGACGATATCTAAAGAGCAACAAGCGCTTGCCCAGCAACGCTGTGAAAATTTACCGGTAGAGATTATTTTACAGGATTACCGCGATTTAAATATCGAATTTGACCGTATTGTATCTGTCGGGATGTTTGAGCATGTAGGGCCAAAAAATTATCATACTTACTTTAATATTGTAAATCGATGTCTCAAAAAAGATGGGCTGTTTTTATTACACTGTATTGGTAGCAATGTGTCGGGTATAAAAGCAGACGCATGGATAAGTAAATATATATTCCCTAATGGCTGCCTACCCTCTATCAAGCAAATTGCAACAGAATCAGAACCATTTCTGGTAATGGAAGATTGGCACAACTTTGGTTCTGACTATGATAAAACACTGATGGCATGGGATAATAACTTTGTCAACGCATGGCCTTCATTACAAGCACAATACTCTCCCCGTTTTTATCGGATGTTCCGTTATTATTTAAATGCCTGTGCAGGCGCATTCCGCGCCCGCGACATTCAGCTGTGGCAAGTATTATTTAGCCATGCTGGAGTACGAGGTGGGGTTTATATCCAGCATTAATCCTCATTGTGATATAGCTATCTTAACAAGTTCGTAAAATATCAAACACGCTCTCC
>CAMTGL010000234.1 GCA_947071955.1 uncultured Plesiomonas sp. | reverse complement strand
ATCGTATTAATCAAAGCCTGTGTATGCACATCTTAGTCTTGCGGGATAAAGAAGGGATCATGCAGACCGGCCTGAATCAGATCCAACACCGCCCACATCTTGTCATTACAATCAATCTCACCGGCAACATTGCGAATATTAGCCTCAATACCGCGTAAAATACCGACACCCTCAACGACACGTGGCAATACCCGTAAATTCATAAAATGCCAGTGATGCGGAGAGTCAGCCGTTTCCGGACCATGATCAGTCGTCGCAAACAGACGAATTCCCTTTAACTTAGCTTGCGCAATATAATCATGAATGGTGCTGTACGCGTGCGTACTGGCAACTGTGTGGGTATGTGTATCGACGGGGAACATCGGCAACTCCTCCCTGTTGAACGATAAACGTATTGCACCGCGTTTCGCAGTGAAAAATCGATAAGCTAAGGTAGGTTACACTGCCATTCTGCGGATAAAAAGTAAAAAGTCCCAAACAGGCTCCGCTGCTCAGGACTCTTTTTTATTCGCCTACGTATAAATAAATATCGTTACTTAACAACTTCACCGCTAGCAATCACGGTTTGACGCACTTTATCTGCAAATGCCATTGCTTCTTTACGCACCGCATCTTCATCTAATGTCAGCACTTTACGATCTTGCATCAACACCTTGCCATCAACAATCGTGTGGCGAACATTCGCGCCATACGCACCGTAAACCAGTGCCGCAAACGGGTTATACATTGGCACCATGTTTGGCGCTTTCGTATCAACAACAATCACATCCGCCAGCTTACCGTTTTCAAGAGAACCGATTTTATCTTCCATATGCAGAGCACGTGCCGACCCCATGGTCGCCATCTCAACAACCGTCAATGGTGGCATTGCTGCACGATCTTTGGTCGCCAATTTATGTACCTTCGCAACCTGACCTAACTCATCCATTGTGGTCAGCGTATTCCCTGACATCGGGCCATCAGTCCCCAACCCAACGCGAACGCCTTTCTCCAGCATCTGAGTCACCGGAGCAACGCCTTTGGCTGACTTGATATTGGCACTCATATTGTGTGCCACACCCACATCGTACTTTTTCAGCAGATCGATATCTTTTTCATCAACCATAATCGCATGCGCAGCCAGCACTTTATTATTCAGCGCACCGATATCTGCCATATACTGCACGGGGCTTTTCCCTCCCGTACGTTTAGCAATCTCTTCCTGCTCACGATCCGTTTCGGCCAGATGAATCATCACCGGCACATCAAGCTCTTGAGACAATTTAGCAATCTTTTGCAGATGCTCGGTCGTATTGGTATACGGTGCATGCGGTGCAAAAGCCGGTGTAATACGTGGGTGATTTTTATACTGCTGAATAAAATTCACCGCATACTGAATGCCTTCATCTGCATTTTTTGCATCCGCAACCGGAAACTTAATCACAGACTCACCTAAAATGGCACGCATACCCGCTTTATCCACAGTTTTGGCCACTTCATCTTCGAAATAGTACATATCCGCATAGGTGGTCACCCCACCTTTAATCATCTCAACATTCGCCAGATTCGCGCCAACCCGCACCATATCGCGCGAAACCATCTTATTTTCCAGCGGGAAAATATAGCGGTGTAAACGGTCTGGCACATCATCAGCTAACGAACGGAATACCGTCATCGAGGCATGAGTATGAGTATTAATCAGCCCGGGCATCACAATATCGCCATCCACATCAAGCACCGTGGTTGCCTCGTACTGCTTTGCAATCTCAGGGCCGCCGACTGCCACAATTTTGTTTCCCTTCACAACCACCGTACCCTGCTCAAACACACGGTTTTCAGCATTCATGGTCAGTACAGTAGCATCCGTGATCATCAGATCTGCTTTCTCAGCAGCATAAGATGCAAATGAAACCGCCGCAGATGCAGCAGCAATAGCCAGGGCAAGAACAGATTTAGACAGCGACATGTTTACCTCAAATGAACAGGACTGTTACCGGAAACATGATACGTGCTGCACACATTGACGCAAACGATTACTAAAACAGGAACAAGATAGCGTGATCAATTTCACGCTCATGAAATAAATTTATATGCTCGGGTTAGCAGAAAAATCCAAATTAATGCCTTGAAATTCATACACAAAAATTAGCTCATAATTACCGCATTAAAAAAATAGATCGTAGCCATTGCGTTCAATCAAGCAGCAAACGCACCATTTTGCATAAGAGAAAGCTCGAAATATGCCGCGTTTTTAGGTAACCTTACGGCCCGCAAAACCTCTGCCGCCAATAATAGCAGCATGAAATGCGGGGATATCTGAACATTACACCGGCAAATGTTCCGCATAAATGCGGACAAGCGCACGTTTTAGAGATCTTTAATTTGCCCTTATGATGAGCAATTCGTAGTCTGAAAAACGTTTAGCTGATCTATTTACTCATAACCCGACACATTCAATGGAATGAATAAAAGGAAATGTTACCAATGACAGAGGCTCCATCGACCTTCAGTAAGGTCCTACGAACGCTGCCAATGGCAACCTTGATGCTTCTGCTTTCAGCTTGCAGCACAACCGCCACTAAGACTCATACTGATAAGAATGCGGAAACGCACGTATCGCAAGTACAGCAAGCTTCTCAGGCTGAGTTTGAAGAGTTAGTCCGCAATACCAATGTTAAAACCCGTATTCTTGATCAATTCTCAGAATGGCGTGGTGTGCGTTATCGTTTAGGCGGTAATAGCAAAAAGGGCATTGACTGCTCTGCATTCGTACAACGCACCTTCTTTGAGCAATTTGGTATCGAACTTCCGCGTTCTACCCGCGATCAACAAACAACTGGCAAATCAATCAACAAAAAACAACTTGAACCGGGCGATCTGGTTTTGTTCAACACCGGCTCGACAGGGCGTCATGTTGGCATCTATATTGGTAACAGTAAGTTCGTTCATGCATCCACCAGTTCTGGGGTTATGATCTCAAACCTCAACGATGGCTACTGGAAGAACCGTTACCGTCAGGCTCGTCGTGTGATTTCCGTTAACGAAGCGACTTAATATTGTAGATCTCGAATCGGGTCTTTAGACTTGAATTTAGTCTGTTAGAGTTAATCTTGAAAAGGTAGTTAATCTCATCAAGAGAATCTTCTTCAGCATGATCTTCAAAAGATATAGCCCGCTTTTTTCGTTATAAAATCTTATGCACATGCATGATGAGAAACTATAGCGAAAGGAGTGACTGAAATGCGTTTTATCCGCCAAGTCTGTATCGCTGCGCTGTCTG
This sequence comes from uncultured Plesiomonas sp., assembly GCA_947071955.1. Classification (GTDB taxonomy): domain Bacteria; phylum Pseudomonadota; class Gammaproteobacteria; order Enterobacterales; family CAMTGL01; genus Plesiomonas. Next base: position 86 of record CAMTGL010000234.1, on the reverse strand, counting down.
CACTTTCTGTCTGCAGCGCATTTTCAGTCTATGCTGCAACACAAACATCGCACTCTCCTGCAGTAAATACCACGCATATCCAACAC
>CAMTGL010000233.1 GCA_947071955.1 uncultured Plesiomonas sp. | reverse complement strand
ACCAGAGCGCAAGCGTCAATTTTTTGAAGCCCAGCCCGATGGGCGTATGCAACTGAACAACAAAGTTCGCAGTTTAGTCTCATTTAAGCCGCTTAACTTGAAAGAGAGTTATGCTCTGATGGGGAAATTTGACATTATTTTCTGCCGTAATGTGTTGATCTATTTTTCGGCTGAGATGAAAGCTAAAGTCATTAACCAACTGGCGGCTTGTTTGCAACCGGGCGGTTATTTGCTGCTTGGTGCATCAGAGTCTATGACTGGGTTAAGTGATCGTTTTGAGATGGTGCGTTGTACCCCTGGCATTATCTACAAACTTAAATAGCCATTTCTAGGCTCATACAGAGATAGCTATACTTAAACTGTGGCGGTAGACCAACCATAACGGGGCTGAATCAGCCCGTTTTTATTTGTGAGAACGGCGTTGTATCACGCGCTTTTATCTGGCAGTTATCCCTTTTAAAAGTATTTTTTACGGGATACAAAACACGCAGTAGATAAACGCGATTGTGCGGATATTTATTGATCTCTTCGCTGATCTTTCCGGTGACATCTCTCCTGATACTGCCTTTTCCTCTCCTAGTACACAGACTAACTTCATGGTTTATCGAAATAAATCACTCTATAAATTGTCACATTAATCGCCGTACTGATATTTTGGCGTTCATTCTGGCACTAAGTTTGCTTACTTCGCTGCATATACCTCGACTGATGTATGCGGAGAGAGAGATGGCAATCAGTTTCGATAAAGCATTGGGTGTACATCAGTACACACCCGGTTTGCGTAACCAGCGCACCGAGATATTGGCCAGCAATATCGCCAATGCTGATACCCCCGGCTATAAAGCGCGTGATATGGATTTTTCACAGGCACTGGATCAGGCCGTTACACAAGCCAGCAGCAGCCTGCAGCGCAGCAGCCTGTCGATGACAGATGAACGCCATATTTCTGCCGCCTCTGATTTCTCAGGCACTACCGCTTACCGCATTCCCAACCAGCCCGATGCCGGCGATGGCAACACGGTCGATCTGCAAGTCGAGCGCAATCTGTTTATGGAAAACAGCATTGAATATCAGGCGTCGTTGCAATTTTTAGGCGGCAAATTCAGTGGCTTGAAAAAAGCCATTCGCGGGGATTAATCCATGAGTCTGTTTAATGTATTTGATGTTTCCGGCTCGGCGATGAGTGCGCAGTCAGTACGTCTTAATACCGTGGCCAGTAATCTGGCGAATGCTCAGAGCGTCAGCAGTTCAGCCGATGAAACCTACAAGGCACGCCATCCGGTATTTAATGCCATGTTGGATGATGCAATGGACAACGGTTCAAGCGTACCCGTCTCAGTGGCCGGCATTATTGAGAGCCAAAAGCCGCTGAACATGGAGTACCGCCCTGATCATCCGCTGGCAAATCCCGATGGCTACATCTTCAAACCTAACGTGAATGTGATGGAAGAGATGGCCGATATGATCTCAGCGTCGCGCTCATACCAGACCAATGTGCAGATTGCTGATGCCGCCAAACAGATGGCGATGCAGACCCTCAATCTGGGCAAGTAAGGAGCAACACGTGATAGATCCGAATGTTCGCGCCACCAGTTATCTGGATAAAGTCAGCCGCCAAAACGCGCCAACGAGCAATAAAGCCGGCGCAACCGATAGCAGCTCGCGCAGCAAAAGCACCGATGAAACACCCAATACTCGTCCAGATGAAACACCAACCGGTGGGGCTGTCTCCTCGCTGACGCAGCAGGATTTCATGCGTCTGCTGACCCAGCAGTTGTCATTCCAAGACCCGTTTAATCCGGTCAGTAATGATCAGATGGTGTCACAGATGGCGTCGTTTTCCACCATTGATGGCATCAATAAGATGACCGATCAGTTCAGCCTGATGAACCAGATTATGGGCTCAGGTCAGGCTCTGCAAGCCTCATCACTGGTTGGGCAGGATGTCCTGCTGCCAACCAGTGATGTCTGGCTAGAAGATAAGGGTGTGAGCGGGGCTATTTTCGCAAAAAACGGCGAAAAGCTGAACAACCTGTCAGTGGGCTTTGAAGATGAAAACGGCCAGCTGATTAAGACCATTGGCATCAGCGGCGAGAAAGACGGTGTAGTGCGGTTTGACTGGGATGGCACGAACGACAGCGGCGAAAAAGTGCCAGCCGGTAAATACAAAATGAAGGCGACAGCCGAAATTGACGGCGAGCAAAAAGATATTACTGATCAGTTGGCCACTTACCACCGTGTCAGCAGTGTGGTGCTGCAATCAGAACTGGGTGCACTGATTAATGTTAACGGCATTGAGGGCGGTATTCCGATCGGCAATATCCTCGAAGTGGGAAAAATGAGTGGGGGTTCAGGCTCTGAAACACCGCCAGCGGAGGTGAAACCGCTTCCGCCGATTGGTGTCTTGCCGCCAGAGTCAGAAGACGGAGACAAACCCACAGAAGAACAACTATTACGGAGATTCCTATAATGTCGAGCGTTTCCTTAAGTGGCCTGTTTGCCGCACAAAAAGATCTGAGCACCACCAGTAACAACATTGCTAACTCAAATACCATCGGCTTTAAAGAGTCGCGCGCTGAATTTTCTGATGTGTATTCAACCTCCATTTTCTCTAACCCGCGGACTACCGTGGGGGGCGGGGTGCAAACCTCGATGATCTCGCAGCAATTCCATGAGGGTTCGACGCGCTACACCAATAATCCGCTTGATTTGCGTGTTAACGGTAAAGGTTTTTTTGCGGTCACCAACGGAATGGATGATAAAGACATCAGCCTGACCCGTGCCGGTGAATTTAAGCTCAATTACGACAACTACATTGTCAACTCCAGCGGCCAGTATCTGCGGGTGCTGCCGGTAGATGCCAAAGGTCAGGCATCGTCAGTGAGTTTACAGGCATCCCAACCGGTGCGCGTGCCGACCGAAGCGGGTAAGCCCGCACCATCCACCAAGCTTGATATCGGTGTCAACTTGCCTTCCGGCGCACCGGTGGTCAGCAAAGTGCCGTTCGATTTTGATGATCCTGATACCTACAGCAAATCCACCTCAACCAATATTTATGACTCGCTCGGCAACAGCTATTCAATGACCACCTACTTTGTCAAAACCGGTGACAATACCTGGGCATCGTACAACACGGTACGCGATCAAAATGGTGATGAGCAGTATCTGGATATTGAGGGTGGAAAGGAAAGTGATCCGAAACCCACCGACCCGACCAAGAAAAATCCAAAAGGCGTGGTGCTGGAGTTCAACTCTGATGGCTCGCTGAAATCACAAACACCAGAAAATGCTAAAACCGTTTCGATGCAGGATGCGGGGATCAAGCTTAACGGTGCGGATACCTCACAAACCATTGATA
>CAMTGL010000232.1 GCA_947071955.1 uncultured Plesiomonas sp. | reverse complement strand
GATGTGAAAGGGTTATCCATAATGAAACATATCCGCCGGACAAGGCATTTAATGATGCCTGTATACCGGAGCTACTTTTCATTTGCATTTTTCATTTGCAGGTAACACTTCAGAATATTGATAAGAAGCCAGGTGCTGATTATCGTGTGCCATATTATATTTCTTGGGCTTGTTGAATAAAAATCATTCATCGAGGCTGCTGGCGACATAATAAATAACATCTGCTAACTCATAGCGTGTGTTATGTATTTATGTGCGTAACTATATATTCATTGATATATATTCAATAATATATATGCAGAAATCACCGAGTCAATATGACACATCACAATATTCTTACACGCTGGCGTAATACTCATCTGCGGCATATGTTCTTCTTTTGATTGTTCATTGAAATGAGCAAGGGGCATCTGTCTATATTTTTAAATATCATGATTTTTTAAAATCATACGGTTAATAATACTATGAAATCATTAAAAATAGCGGCCAGTGAAAGTACGTTATCCTGCTTTGATAGTGAACGTGAAATTACCTCACTAGAGCATACCGATTTTTCTGATATTGGCGCAGTGGTTGTTTCTATCGATGATATTGAACATGGCATATTAGATAAGTTGCACCACACAGGTTTAACTATTCCGGCATTTGCGGTGGTGCATGAAGGGCAAGATCTGACTACTGATGCATTGCCGCAGGTTCACGGCGTGTTTGAACTGGGCAAAGAGAGCACTGATTTCTACGGTAAACAACTTGAATCAGCCGCTGCCCGTTATGAAGAGAGTCTGCTTCCACCCTTTTTTAATACCCTGAAAAAGTATGTAGAAATGGGAAACTCCACCTTTGCCTGCCCGGGGCACCAAGGGGGGCAATTCTTCCGTAAACATCCTGCCGGTCGTCAATTTTTTGAGTTTTTTGGCGAAACGCTGTTTCGTTCAGATATGTGTAATGCCGATGTTAAGCTCGGTGATCTGCTGATCCATGAAGGCGCACCGTGTGAAGCACAAAAACATGCGGCAAAAGTTTTTAATGCCGATAAAACCTACTTTGTGCTTAACGGGACATCTGCATCGAATAAAGTGGCAACCAATGCGCTGTTAACCCGTGGTGATTTGGTGTTGTTTGATCGTAATAACCATAAATCAAACCATCATGGCGCACTGTTGCAAGCTGGCGCGACACCGGTTTATCTCGAAACGGCCCGTAACCCGTTTGGTTTTATTGGCGGTATTGATGCGCACTGTTTTAATGAGCGGTATTTGCGTGATGAGATCCGTAAAGTTGCGCCGGAAAAAGCGGCCGCTCAGCGCCCGTTCCGTTTAGCGATTATTCAGCTCGGCACGTATGACGGTACTATCTACAATGCACGTCAGGTGGTGGATACTATCGGCCATCTGTGTGATTACATTCTGTTTGACTCAGCGTGGGTAGGTTACGAGCAGTTTATTCCGATGATGAAAGAGTGCTCACCGTTACTGCTTGATCTGAATGAAAATGATCCGGGTATTATCGTGACCCAATCGGTGCATAAACAGCAGGCTGGTTTCTCACAAACCTCGCAAATCCATAAAAAAGATCGCCATATTAAGGGGCAAGATCGCTACTGTAACCACAAACGCTTTAATAATGCGTTTATGATGCACGCATCAACCAGCCCGTTCTATCCTCTGTTCGCGGCACTGGATGTCAACGCGAAGATGCACGACGGTGAAAGTGGTCGCCGTTTGTGGATGGACTGCGTGAAAACCGGTATCGAAGCACGTAAATTGCTGCTCAACACGTGTAGCATGATCAAACCGTTTGTACCGCCTATGATTGACGGGCGCAAATGGGAAACGTTTGATACTGATGTCATGGCCAATGATCTGCGCTTCTTTGATTTTGTGCCGAATGAAAAATGGCATGCCTTTGAAGGTTATACCTCGCACCAATACTTTGTTGACCCGTGCAAATTTCTGCTGACTACACCGGGTATTGATGCTGCCAGCGGTGAATATACTGAGTTTGGTATTCCGGCCACTATTTTGGCTAACTTCCTGCGCGAAAACGGCATTATTCCTGAAAAATGTGATTTGAACTCGATTTTGTTCCTGCTCACACCGGCAGAAGATCTGGCTAAAATGCAGCATTTGATTGCCCAGATTGCCCGCTTTGAACATTTGGTTGCCGAAGATGCACTGCTGAGTGATGTGCTGCCAAGCATTTATCGTGCGCACGAAGCCCGTTATCGTGGCTACACCCTGCGTCAGCTCTGCCAAGAGATGCACGATCTGTATGCCAGTTATAATGTTAAGCAACTACAAAAAGAGATGTTCCGCCAATCTCACTTCCCGAAAGTGATGATGAACCCGCAAGATGCACACCTTGAGTTTGTACGTGGCAACGTTGAATTAGTGGCCCTGTGTAAAGCTGAAGGGCGTATTGCGGCAGAGGGCGCACTGCCTTATCCACCGGGTGTACTGTGTGTTGTTCCAGGCGAAGTGTGGGGCGGAGCGGCGCAGCGTTACTTCTTGGCGCTAGAAGAGGGGATTAACCTGCTACCGGGCTTCTCACCTGAGTTACAAGGGGTGTATATCCAGCAAGAGCCTGACGGCACACAACGGGCTTACGGGTATATGATCAAACAATAAGTCAGTCAGCCATATTCAGTTAGCGCTATATTGGCTAACACTGGTATTGCATTCACCACGCCCTTCCTACCGAAGGGCGTTTTTTATGGTTCTTGAGAGACGCTTACAGCCGTTTTTTTTGTGTATGATACCACGTGATAAATCACAACCTCACAATGACACTCTCAGCATGCCAGAAGAACAGACCTGTTTTGACACACACCTCTCTCATACTCAAACTCTCACGCAGAGTACTGAATCTGAATGCCCGTCAGAGACAGACCCAATACCCGCTTTATCTGCGGTAGTCTGGTCGGTTTATATGATCAGAATGGCTGATGGGCGCTTATATACCGGTATTTCAACCGATGTGACGCGCCGAGTACAACAACATCAACAGGGAAAGGGGGCAAAAGCATTGCGCGGAAAAGGCCCATTAACGCTAGTTTGGCAGCAGGAAACCGACAATCAGCGCAGTGCTCTACAGATAGAGTACCGAATTAAACAGTGGCGTAAGGCAAAAAAAGAGGCGTTTATTACTAACCCTTGCGTACTTGTTGGTCGTGAATAGTGTGAGTAAGTAACAGGGGTTACATGGGTGGGATAAAGCAGAAACAAAAAAGCCTCCAGATATCTGGAGGCTTTCTTATATGGTGCTGGCTATCGGAATCGAACTGATGACCTACTGATTACAAGTCAGTTGCTCTACCTACTGAGCTAAGCCAGCGTAAATCTTTTGGTGCCCGGACGCGGAATCGAACCACGGACACGGGGATTTTCAATCCCCTGCTC
>CAMTGL010000231.1 GCA_947071955.1 uncultured Plesiomonas sp. | reverse complement strand
GCGTAGAGCTCGGTAAACAACTGGCTAACCGCATTTTGCCTGAGCTACAAGATAGCCACGCAGTAAAAAGCCATGACAGCTCAACCAATGGCCTGATCAACAGCTTTAAACAGTGGCGTCAGTAATTATCCTTTCCAGCTAACGCATTAAACTGCGTAAAAACAGATCTCGGGGCGCAGATAACGCCCCGTTTTTTTTAAAAAAACATTACTGTATGTGGGATGCAGAGCACAACGCACAAGTGCCGTGCACCTCGACAATTCGGTGCTTAATGGTAAAACCAAGCTCTGCTGCCACCGTTGCCAGCGTATGGTCAATCGCCTCAGTACGACACTCATTAACACAACCGCACTGATCACAAATAAAAAGCTGTGTGTGATGCACATGCTCTTCAAAACCGCTGCACAGTACAAAACTGTTGACCGATTCCACCTTATGCACAAAGCCCTGCTCTAGCAGGAAATCGAGCGCCCGATAGACCGTTGGGGGTTTTGCCTGCGGTTCGCTTTGCCGTAATTTATCGAGCAGATCATACGCGCTAATTGCGCCGGTATGTTCTGCCAGTAAGCGCAACACCTGTTGACGTTGCGCTGTCAGGCGTACGCCGCGCTGCTCGCATAAGATCTGTGCTTTTTGAAGTAAACGCTGGAGTGCTTGCTGATTCATGCCAAAATTCTGCAGAGTAAGAGCCTTTTCAGGCCGTGAGTTTAGCATGAGTGGTCAAAAAATAGCGAAAAGTGGTGCGGGTTTGTTAGAATGCGCGCCCGATGAGGAGATCAGCATGACCCAATACCCAAGCCAACGTTTTTCTGTTGCCCCGATGCTCGACTGGACCGACCGCCACTGTCGCCATTTCCACCGCCAATTGACACAGCAAACCCTGCTGTATACTGAAATGGTCACGACTGGCGCGATCATTCACGGAAAAGGCGATTATCTGGCCTATAACGAGGAAGAGCATCCGCTGGCATTACAACTTGGCGGCAGCAACCCAGCTGATCTGGCGCAGTGCGCGAAACAGGCCGAACAGCGCGGTTATGATGAGATCAACCTCAATGTGGGCTGCCCGTCAGATCGCGTACAAAACGGTATGTTTGGTGCGTGCCTGATGGGGAATGCTGCACTGGTTGCCGACAGCATCAAAGCGATGCGCGATGTCGTTTCCATTCCCGTCACCGTGAAAACCCGTATCGGGATTGATGATCAAGATAGCTACCCGTTTTTGGTCGATTTCATTCAGACGGTGGCTGAAAAAGGCGAGTGTGACACCTTTATTGTGCATGCCCGTAAAGCTTGGTTGTCGGGCCTGAGCCCGAAAGAGAACCGCGAGATCCCGCCGCTTGATTATGAGCGTGTCTATCAGCTCAAGCGTGATTTTCCGCAGCTAACCATTGCCATTAACGGCGGAATTAAAACGCTCGATGAGGCAAAAATCCATCTTGCACATCTCGATGGCGTGATGGTCGGGCGCGAAGCCTATCAAAACCCGACCCTGCTGACACAAGTCGATCAGCAACTGTTTGATCCAAGTGCACCGGTGGTTGATGGCATTGCCGCTGTTGAGGCGATGTACCCGTATATCGAGCGCGAACTCAGTCAGGGTACATACCTTGGCCATATCACCCGACACATGCTGGGTATCTTTCAGGGTATTCCGGGCGCACGCCAATGGCGGCGGCATTTGAGTGAAAATGCCCATAAAGCGGGTGCGGGCATTGACGTCCTACAGGCTGCACTGAAGATGGTGCAACGCGGATAATTTAACCCACTTAGCTATGCCAGTAAGCCGTCAGTAATAAGCAGCCAATAATGAGCAGCAACTCAGTAAAAAGCAGCATGAACCGATACGGTGATTGGCTTATTATCATCTCTGCTCGGATTTTGTGCTATTTTTGAGCACCGCCTCGGCCATTAGGCTGACCAAACTTGCAGGCAAGTAGCCTGAATCGAAGGGAATACAGCCATGTTTGAACTGTTTTTTGTTTTGGGCTTTTTTGCTGTGCTGCTGATGACCGGCTTATCGTTACTCGGTGCGATTGCTGCACTGATCGCCGGATTTGTGGTCATGCTGCTGGCCGGCATGCTGGCAGTTGCATTTAAAGTATTACCGTGGCTGATTGTGGCGGTTATCGTGGTTTGGTTTATTCGTACCAAGACCGATTATGGCCGCCGCCACCTGCGATAAACCCGTTTATTACCGTATATGCGAAGATGTTTTGTTGTGATTAGGCGGTTTTTGTTCGGAATTTATTCAATTTATCGTAAATTTAGCCGTCTTACCCGCTAGAAGATTCGGTGGTTTATCGGTATCGTTACCGCCTAATTGATCGGCTGTTACCCTTACGGATAAGGATATCATCATGCAAAAAGGGTTTTTCTCTTTGTTACGACGAGGTGGTGTATTTTGTAGTGGTCTGCTGTTTAGCAGCCTATTACTGATGAGCTGCCTGTTCAGTAGCGCGGCACAGGCCGCTGTTGTGGCTGCTCAGCCCTATGCGCGTGCCACCGTTGCCAATGCGAATGTCTCAGCCGTTTTCTTGACTCTGTTTAATCCGGAAAGTGATGAGCGGCAGCTCGTATCGGTCAGCTCACCGCTGGCCGATAAAACCGAAATGCACCAAAGCAGTACCAATACGCAAGGGGTGATGAGTATGCAGGCCGTTGCACAAATTGCGATTCCAGCCAAAGGCACTGTGATCTTACAACCGGGTGGCCTGCACATTATGTTGCTGAATTTGCATCAGGCACTGCCTGAAGGCACAACCGTGCCGTTGACGCTGACGTTTGATAACGGCCAGCAGATAAATATTGATGCGGTGGCGAAAACCGTATCGCCTGCAAAACAGCATCAGCATTAATTTTTTGGAATGTTCCCGTTCGGGTGCTTTAGCAATTAACACAGCGTTTGCTGTGTTTTTTCTTTCAGGGCGGGATCAGGTGATCGTGTTACTTGATGATTGTGTAAAGGATATTAATAATGAAAAAGAGCTTAGCGCTGTTAGTTTTGTTTGCTGCGTCTCCGGCCATGGCCGATGCGTTATCTATTAAAGGAAGTACCGAATTTCTGGCGGGTACCACTCTCGATGCTGGCCACGGTTTTAGTGATAACAATGCCAGCGGTTACCGTATCGGCCTGCAACTTGAGCATCCGGTCCCATTGCTGCCAAACGCGATGATTCGCTATCAGAATCTTGATGGCAGCTCTAACGGTCAGGTTATTGAGCAAGAAAAGTGGGACATGATCGGTTACTACCAGCTGTTAGATAATGGCCTGATCAACATTGATCTGGGTGCCGGCTGGCGGCAACAGACCAACACCGTGAGCAATCACAGTGTTGAACAGGGGATGTTCTTGGCTTATTCCGCCGGTGAACTGCGTATTCCAAGCACACCATTGTCTATTAC
>CAMTGL010000230.1 GCA_947071955.1 uncultured Plesiomonas sp. | reverse complement strand
TCGCCGGTAACCAGCATTGCGCCGGCGGAAAACTGGAACATGGTAAACACATCTTTTTCGCGCTCGGTAATTTGCTTGTCATCAGCCAAAGAGCGGGTGAGAGAAGCGCCAACGTCGGTGCTTTGCAGGCTACCAATCAGAGCCAGACCGGTATTACCGGAAACCCCCATCAGCGGGCGCAGCAGTGGTGAAAGCAGCTTACGGGCGGCATCAAGTGCGCCGTAGTGCTCAAGCACGTTGATAACGCCAAGTGCAAACATAACGGTCGGGATCAGGCCAAAGGCAAACAGAAAACCTTCCATTGCACCATCGCCGCCAGCGCCGCGCAGGGTAGAGGTAGAGACCTGAACGCTGTCGCCCACCTGTTTTGCACCGGAAACGAGTTTACCGAATGCGCCGTTGAGGGTGGTGAAGTCAAAAACGCCCTGCCATCCGCTGCTTTTCATTGCGCCGGAAAAGAAAACCAGTGCAAAGACGAGAGCGACATAAGCGCCCCAGCGTACGGGGTTGTTCTGCTCAGTGATGTGATCGGTTGGTGTTGTCATCAGCCCTCTCCAAAATATTGCATTGCAATAACAAAATAAAACAGACAGGGAAGTTCGTATGTCACAGCTGCATAAATCTGGCCATGAAACTACGCGCTTACCGTCAGCGTGCATAAGCAATACGCACAAGATATAGACGCAGCATAAGCAGCGGGAAAAGATAAAAATTGATTTCGATCACGTAATTAAAGGTAAAAATGTATGACTATTCGTAAGTTTTAACTACGTCATGCTTTATCCCTCAATATGTAGGATTTTTAGTGCTGTAAAAGTTTTGTTTGTTGGTGTTTTATGTTGTTGATGTGTGTTTTTAACTAGGGGGGTATGTAAACGTGGTTTAAAGCAAAAAATGCAGCAAAAAAAATGCGTAGAACAATAGCGGTCAGTACAGGAAAATTAAAAAAAGAATTGGGTGTGAAAGCAGAGGTTATATTAGGTAGGTGCAGTATTGTTGAAGCGTGTATTACAGGGGGAAAACAGCAGAGGTAAAAAAAGCAGAAAGAAAGACAAATTTCAGGCATAAAAAAACCACCCTTAGGTGGCTTTCTTACTTAAATATTTATGCGCTAGATAAACGCTAAGGCATAAATAAGAATCTGGTTGCGGGGGCTGGACTTGAACCAACGACCTTCGGGTTATGAGCCCGACGAGCTACCAACTGCTCCACCCCGCGTCTGTTGAGATGAATCATACGCGAGATGTGATTTAATACAAGCTTTTTCAGTAATAAAACCAAAACCTTGGTAAAGCTAGAGTGCGGTGAGCACGGGGCTGATGCTTATGAAGGGGATAAATAGTGCAGCAGCTGTTCGGTTTCTGATTGGCCGAGCGCTATTTTGCGCAGCAGTTCAGCGCTGCGCGCATCACCACCAAGGCAGCGCAAAATGGCAGATTCAATATCGTGCTTTTGCAGACCTTCACTGTCGAGATGTCGGATCCATTGATACTCAACCGATTGCAGGTTGCAGAGTGTTTGTAGGCTGATTTTAAAAGGCTGGTGGTGTAGTGGCATCTGAGCATCCTTACTCAAACTAGTGTGGTGTTGTGGCTGATGGGCTACGGTGTTGCATTAAACATCGTAAATCTTACCTATTTTATAAATCAAATGGTAACACAAAAGAAACACTGCCGTAATATCGAATGGTTGTTTTAAACATCTTAATAGCACTATTTAGACTTAGTACTGGGTGAAAGCTATTCAGCTTTAATTCAAAAATATGCAATTTAAATGCATGAAAACGCATATTTAGTGCGATAAGTTGCGTGTTTCATGTGGATTCATCTCGGAATTCGCCGATTTTTTGTGCTGTGTTGGCCGATACAATGGCGGCTTGAAAAGGTCTGGCTTATTTGCAGATTTTTTTCAGTGTGTTATTTCAGTATTTTATTTATCAGTTAATTGTTATTTTCTGTTTCCTATCCAATATAATCATTTTTTATTTTATTAAGCATGGAGTTTCAGGTGCTGCGTTTTCCGTTACGCGTTGTGCTTAGCGCGACAATATTAGCCATTGGATTGGTAGGGTGTGCGCAAAAAACACCACAAACAGAACAGAGTAAACCAACCCGGGGGCAGCAGTATAAAGACGGTCTGTTTGCGCAGCCTCTTTTACCGGTGAAACAGGTTAATAGCAGCCAGACGCCGGTGAATGCCGCCGACTTTTCACGTCAGGTAGAAAATATTAAGTTTGGCTCATCTTCGTTGCACCGTAAAAATGCGCAGACTTATGCTGACCTTTACCGCTGGTTGGATGCAGGCGCTGACCCGAAAAAACTGGCGCAGTTTGGCGTTCGCCCGTATCAGATGTCGGGTGGCGACAATTACGGTAATGTGATGTTTACCGGCTACTACACACCGGTGCTCAAAGCGCGCCACCGGCCAGAGGGGATTTACCGCTTCCCTCTGTATAAGTTGCCAAAGGGGAATGCCCGTTTTACACGTGAGCAGATTTACAATGGCGCTTTGCAGGGAAAGGGGCTAGAGCTTGCCTACAGTGCTTCTTTATTAGATAACTTTATGATGGAAGTGCAGGGCAGTGGTTATGTGGATTTTGAGAACGGTGAGCCGCTAGTCTATTTTGGTTATAGCGGTAAAAACGGTTACGGTTATACCAGTATCGGTAAGGTGCTGATTGAGCGGGGCGAAGTGCCGCGTGAGAAAATGTCGCTGGCGGCGATCAGTGAGTGGGTCAACACCCACACCCCTGCACAGGCGCGTGAGCTGTTTGAGCAGAACCGTTCGTATGTCTATTTTACTTCGCGCGCGGCTACTCCGGTGGTTGGGGCGAGCGGTATTCCGCTGGTGGCCAAGGCCTCTGTTGCGGCGGATAAGCGTTTAATTCCAGCAGGAAGTGTGTTGCTTGCTGAGATCCCAGAGCTCAATACCCAGGGTGAGTGGACAGGAAAACACCATTTGCGTTTGATGCTGGCACTGGATGTAGGTGGCGCGGTGAAGGGCAATCATTTTGACATTTACCACGGTGTGGGCGATGAAGCGGGCAGAGAGGCCGGTTTTTATCAGCACTTTGGCCGCGTATGGGTGTTAAAATCACCGCAAGACGGTCTGCTTTAACGGTAGATTATCGGCTGTAAATACACGATTGTTGTAACAGGCCGCACGCTTTGATTTGCGGCCTGTTTTTTCTGTTTGATGTTCTATTGGCAAGTAATGAGGCGTTTTCATGTCTGAGCAGCAAGTTCCCCAAGCCACCGCATCGGCTGAATATCAGCAGCGTTTTGGTGGTACTGCCCGCTTATATGGCCGTTCACAAACGGAGGTGCTGCGTGCGGCTCATGTTTGTGTGGTTGGTATTGGCGGGGTGGGGTCATCGGCGGCTGAGGCCTTGGCGCTCACGGGGATTGGTGCGATTACCCTGAGTGATATGGAT
>CAMTGL010000229.1 GCA_947071955.1 uncultured Plesiomonas sp. | reverse complement strand
GTTACTGGCTGTATCGGGCATGACACCACAAATTATCACCGAAACGCTGTACGGCATTTATCGTCAAGACCCCACTAAACTGCCACAACGCATAGAAGTGATCACCACACAAGATGGACGTGAGCGTTTAATTAATAACTTGCTCGGTAAAGATAGCCCGTTGCAGCAACTAATTGATGATTATCAGTTGCCAACGATTACTTTCCGCCCAGAAGACATCAAAGTGCCTTATGGTGATAATGGCAAACCACTTTATGATGTAAAAAGTGAACGTGAACAGGAAATTATCACTGACTATATTACTCAGCACGTTCGTAAACTGAGCCTTGACCCCAATACCGTGATCCATGCATCACTCGCCGGTGGCCGGAAAACCATGGGCTTTGCCATGGGTTATGCCATGAGCTTATTTGGTCGCCCACAAGATTGCCTGAGCCATGTATTGGTCAGCGAACCTTATGAAAGCGTACCGGATTTCTATTACCCAACACCTACATCCATTATGCGCAGTGATCGGGATAAAAAAGCGCAACATGATTTAAGCCAAGCACAAGTCATGCTGGCAAAAATTCCGCTGGTATTAATGCGTGAAGAGATGCCTACAAGTCTGATCCAAAATAATGCGTTGAGCTACACGCAAACTGTAGAGCGCATTAACCGAGCCAATGCGCTGTCACAAGAAACTGCAACGGTCACCCTCAATTACGACACCATGAGCATATGCTGCGATGGCGTAAATATTGCCCTTAAGCCAGACTGCTTTGCGTTTTACAGCTGGATAGCCCAAGACAGCAAAGAGAATTTTGGGTATGGTATTGATGCGCCAAGAGAAGGAATGAAAGAAGCCGAGCTAGATCAACGCCTTGCGAAATATTTCCGCGCTACTGCTCACCCAGCAATGGGAATGGATGCAGAGTTATCTCTTGAAGAGTTGAACGAACAAGCTTCTGATATTGTGTTTCGTGTGATTGACGCCGAACGATGCCATGATGAAGCATCGAATACACCATTAAAAGAGCGGAACAATCGTAATCGTTGGTTGTTGCAAGAAAATAAGCAAATTCAATATTTGTATGCAACCCATGAAATACGTCAGCAAGAAGAAAACGATGACGACATTGTAAAAGCGTTGGTTAAATACCACAAAAGTTTATGGGTACGATTACTGAAAGAAACCAATATAGCATTGACGGATGCTCTTGGTGCTCGGTTGGCAAAATATTATCAAATCGTTACGGTTAATACCTACAAGCCATTAAAAGGCGAGGTCGTCAGAACCCCGATTGCATATAAAGGTCTAAATTTGCTACCTGAAAACATTCATTTTCAGCAAGATTAAATAAGGCCAGAATCATAAAAAATGACGCCTCTTTCAACGGAGTGCGTCATTTTTATTTTTCTTGACACCTAATCACCTTGAAATCCTACTATTTTGCCATCCCATGACTACGGTCATTTAAGAAAGACTACGCGGCAGTCACCCTATATCTGTCTTAATCCCTTCAGTCAGGGCGATGTCCAGTAGGACAGTGCGTTTATAACTCATTGTTTTTATTATTGCAAGTTATCCACATTTGGCCTGTTTTAAACAGGGGTAATTTTGTTAAATAAAGCAGTCAGCGTGCCAACACAATACGGAGGTCACGTAACGCTATGATTATTCGGTTCTTTTATTTTGGTGTAAAAAAAGCCGCTTCCGCGGCTTTCTATGTGCTGTTACAGGCGCTATTACATAAAAATGCTATCACATCAAAAAACAAAACTATCAAGACGCGGGTCATCGTGCACCAAGACAATATCGCTGATGGGCGTTAAGTGAAAACTGCCCTCTGGCGTGCTGAAGGGTAAACACAATAACCGATCCTCTTCTTGCTCAAGCATGGCCGTTAATTCAGCACAGGTCTCTAGGCGCTCTTTGCGATCAAGTGCGAACACATACAACGATTTTTGTAATGCCCAGCCATGTGCAGCACAATACTTTTGGATTCGCCGTAAACGGCTTGGACAACTGATATCATAGCTTATCAGCCATAAGGGCTTTGCCATCTTACGCCTCCTTCGAGACTACCTGTTGCAATATCCGCCGACATAGCCGCACTAAACGGCGCACGCTGGTTTTACGCCGCTTCTGCCAGCGATACCAAGCAGGATAAAATCGCTGCTGCCCTTCCCGTGTTAACCGACACCCTTGCTCAGAATATGAAAAATGCGCAGGTTGCAATAAACCACTTTGCCAAAGACTGAGCACCCAGCCTTCCACATCGGCACGTGTTAGCTCTTTAATGTCGAGCACTAAACTTGGCCGACGATACCCTGTGGCATGATGTAAACCCAGCGCCACATCAAACCCTTCCGCCAACAATGGTGCGATTAATGCCTGATCGTCTAGCGTGGCACTCAATGACAACAAAGCATTGAGCGGATCAGTGGGCGGCTGCCGTACCCGCCCGTTAAAGCCGTCTTGAGCAAAACAGCGTGACCATGCCTGCCAATAGAGGTGACTCATTTGTGCCTCAGCCGCCATCAAGTTCTCTTGGTTAAGCGGAAAAGCCGGCAATATCGGTTGTTGTAAACGGCGCAAAATTCGGTTTTGGCCGCGCCAGCGCGCCTGTAAGAGCAAGCGGATCAAGGTGGTACGCCATGTGGGTTGTATCACCGCCTGATATTGTACTAAGCGCAAACCATTGGGCGCATGGTAAGGGTTAAACAGCGCAGCACTGCTTTTGTGCCCTAATAACACCAACTCTTTGCCTAGTTCTGATAATTTCAGCTGTAAGTCAGTGGTCACACTTATCCCTTTACCGAGCACTAACCGCTCAAAGGCAGCTAGAGGGTATACACGAGTGTGATATTCGGGGTGCGTGATATGCAGCAACTCTTGTTGCAATGAGAGTTGATAATCTGGGGTATCGAGGATCAAGGTACTCATGATGGCACTCCAATTCGCCAAGGCTATTGCAGTACCATCTTAAAAAATAATGTGGAGAGTAAGGCTATCACCAATTGGTTAACCTGTTACATCATAATGCTGAACAATTGTTGACTCACCGTACATTCCCCAGTTGTGCCCGCTGACTTAACTTATAGGGCTTTAACACAAAATTCTTGTAAGGTTGCGCCAAGTGCTATCATCTGTTCGGCAGTTAGCTCTTGCCCGCGCATGTCTGCCGGTAAAGGCAGCGTCAGATGCAAATAACGTCCTCCGTTGGCTTGCACTTGTGCTGCCAGTGGCAACGGTAACGTGCCAATAACCATATCACCAGGGCAAATAGTGCTCGGGTCAAGATGAGTAACCGTTTTATCGGCATTAATCCCCTTGAAACGACACCACTGCAATGCGCCGACATGTCGGCTAACCACGTATTTCATGCACACTCCGGTTATTACGCCATCTCTTCCTTACATTGGGAAAGATGCTGATAAATAATCTTCGGACTAGCGTTTTTGCACACGCCTATCC
>CAMTGL010000228.1 GCA_947071955.1 uncultured Plesiomonas sp. | reverse complement strand
CAGATTACGGGCAACAGATTGTACACTGCCGAAAACCACTTTACCTTGGCTCTGCTTTTGCTGTAATCCCGCCGAAAAAATATCTGCATCTAGCCCGTACGCGCAGTATTTAGCGTGGTTTTGTTCGACTAGCTCTTTCACGTGAGCAAGTACCAACACACGCCCGCGCGCCTTACGTGCCAGTTCAGCAATTACCAAGCTTTTTCCCGCACCGGTGGGCAAAACAATGACTGCTGCACTGGTATGCTGACGAAAATAGTGAATTGCTGCATCAACAGCTTCTTGTTGGTATGGGCGCAGAGTAAAAGCCATGGGTAACAACATAAACCGCTATAAAAGGATAACTGTGGGAAAGTATATACTGTCTCACCCGATTCCCGAAACACAGGTAAACCGGCCATGTTACCACTCCCTTTATTACTACCTACAAAATGTGCACAACTTTGATACCGCGCGCGGATGCAGGGCACATCTTTCCGATATAATGGCATTTTACGGCTTACACATTGACTCAAAGAGAAGCGGATATGAATTTTCAGCACATGATCGGGTTGGGCGTTGCCGGTAATTTTGCCGGGCATCTTGAACAGGCGGGCGAAGCAAAAGATTTCGTTGCCGTAGCCGTATCTGATGCGGTTGCCCCAAAAGCCATCTTCCCATTTTATGTGCCAAATACCTGCGCAGCAGAGCGCGCTCCGCATTTTCTGCACACTTACCCACTATCTTCCGATCATATCGTGCCTCCAGCAGATGCTGATAACCTGCAAATTGAACCGGAAGTTGCTATCGTTTGTGATATTCATTATCAGAACGGGCAGGTGGTCGGGCTGACTCCACGCCAATTTGCTGCCTACAATGATTGTTCAATTCGCCGCCCGAATGCTAAAAAAATCAGCGAGAAAAAGAACTGGGGCATGTGCAGCAAAGGGGTTTCTGCCACATTGCTGGATATCGATAAATTCGCTGAAGGTGGGGTGATGGATGATTACCGTATCGCCTGCTATCTGGTACGCGATGGTCAGGTGCATGCGTATGGCATTGATAGCCCGGTGGTTGAGTACAGCTATTTTCACCACCGCTTGCTTGATTGGCTGATAAATCAGATGAATTTTCAGCAAGATCAAGGCCCAGCAGAGAACATTGCAGCACTGCTCAAACAGGCTGGTTATCCGGCACAAGCACTGATCAGCATCGGTGCTACCCGTTATACCGAATTTGGCGAAACCCACTTTTTACGTTTGGGGGATCGCAGCGTTGTGGTGGTGTATAACAGCCAGTTCTACAGCGCGCACGATATTGAAGAGAAAGTGAGAATCAACCAACTCTCAGATGCCTATCTCTCGGCACTGGTTCAACAGGTTGATTACTAAGCATTAAAGCGAATAATGAAAATTAAGCATTCATCATAAGCAATCAATGAAAACTGCATACCCCAACAAAGTATGCAGTTTTTGGTTTCACGCATGTCATGCGCTGATTTGTTGTGCCTTATTTGCTAAAGACTGTAGCCAAGCAATCTCTTGCGGCCAGATACTCATATCTACAGTCTCAAGCACCAGCGGAATACTGTTAAAGCGCGGGTCTTGCATAATAAACTCAAACGCCGCATGGCCAATATTACCCTCACCCAAACTGTGGTGGCGGTCAACACGGCTGCCCAGCGTACTTTTTGCATCATTAATATGCATACCGCGCAAATAGTTAAACCCGACTACAGCATCAAACTCGGCAAACGTTTTGACACCAGCGTCAGTACTGCTCAAATCATAACCGGCAGCAAACGTGTGGCAAGTGTCAATACAAACACCCACGCGGCTCTTATCTTCAACTTGCGCAATAATTTCGGCTAAATGCTCAAACTTCCAGCCCAAATTAGAACCTTGTCCGGCCGTATTCTCAATCACCGCCGTTACGTGCGAGGTCTTATCTAGTGCAATATTGATAGATTCAGCCACTTTTGCCAGACTTTCCGTTTCACTGATTTTATTCAGGTGGCTACCAGGGTGAAAATTGAGCAGCGTTAACCCCAGTTGCTCACACCGCTGCATCTCATCTAAAAACGCGGCGCGTGATTTCTCCAGCGCATCGGCTTCTGGATGGCCCAAATTAATCAGGTAACTGTCGTGCGGTAAAATTTGCTCAGGTTTAAAACCGGTCTGTTCGCACGCCTGTTTAAACGCATCAGTTATTGCTGGGGTTAATGGTGCAGCGGCCCACTGACGCTGATTTTTGGTAAATAGCGCAAACGCCGTTGCATTGAGCTCTTTTGCCCGCCATACCGCCTGATCAACACCACCTGCGGCACTAACATGTGCGCCAATATATTTTGTCATTCGTTCACTCCTTCAATTTTCCCATTATGCCGCGCAGCTGAATCGGTTTACAGCATAAACGGTGATTCGCGTCACGAATTATTGGCGTATATCCCCACTTACGGCCTACGTTTATTAAAGCGGTTATCAATACATTTACCCAAAAAGCCTTAAGACTTTAAAGCGTTAAGACAATATTCAGGGATGAGGGAAAAGATCAGTAAAGCCATTAATTCAAGGGAAAACCGACCTTACCTGCATCCACTCACAGAGGATCTTACGATGATAATCACCCTCGCTCACCCTGTACTTATCCACACGCTGGCACTGGTAGCCTCATTAACCGCACTGACTGTGCAGGCAGCAGAGTCTGACTGGCAACGGGTTGGCAACATACCGCAAGGGCAGGTCTATCTTGATACACAAGCGGTAACGACCGATGAAAAAGGGATAACCTACGCAGAAATGCGCGTTGACTACACCAACCCTATTGCAGCAGGAACACTATCGCTGGTGGGCCAGCACAGCAAAGTGAGAATTAACTGCGCGGCACAGCAGAGTGCTACTGACAACATTGTTGCCATTCAAGACAACGGCCAACGTTTCATCATGGCCAGTTATGAGGCGGCTCCTTTTACCGCCATCACGCCGGAAACCGGCAGTGCACTGTTACTCGGCCAGTTGTGTACCGCACCGATATAACGCTGTACCAAACTGAGATCATGCATTTTATGCCCAAAACACGATCAGCCCGATGCTTATTCAACACAGAACCCGCTACACTGAAAATTATCACCGCGTACACGCAGACTATAGAGACAAACAAAACAAGCAGAGGGGGCAGCCATGCGAGAGGGCGTAATCATTGTACTGCATGGCCTGTTTATGAATGGCCTTATGATGCAGCCTTTTACCGACAGGTTGCATCATCTGGGCTGGAAAACCGAAGTTTTAACCTATAACTCTGTCAATATTCAGTTAAATGAAATCTATGCAACCCTCGATACACTGATCAATCAGTACCCAAATCAGCCAATACATCTGGTCGGGCACAGTTTGGGGGGGCTGATTATTCGCTACTATTTACACCGGCATTATGGCTTATCTTCCCGACAGCGTGCTCGGCATACATGCCAAAAAATAGCGAGCGTCGTTACACTTGGCA
>CAMTGL010000227.1 GCA_947071955.1 uncultured Plesiomonas sp. | reverse complement strand
GCTGTTTTTACATTACTGATTATACTGTGTTTAACATTAGTGTTATTTGGCATTAGTATAAATAGAACAGTACCATGAACTCAACGCGCAATAATATTGCGCGCGTGTATTAACCCGAATGATTAATGTAGAAAATATAGCGGGTAACACACTGTTTCAACGTAATACATGTTTGAAATAGATGGGTGAAAAATAAATTTACCATTATAGCGCATAAGTTTATGTGGGTGTGATGATGACACCCGATACATTACGGGTGATGATAAAATAAAAACAACAGGAATGATTGAATGCATGTAATTTCATTATCAATGATTACCACATTAATGACCGCAGTATTAGTCTTACTGGTTGGCCGTTATGTTGAGACAAAAGTATCACTGTTTAGTAAGTATTTTATTCCTGCTCCGGTTATTGGTGGTGTGATTTTCTCTTTCATTACTTTGTTTGGATACCTTTCAGGCTTATTTGTTTTTACCTTTGATGACAGTATTCGCCAACTGTTTATGGTGGCATTCTTTACCACCATCGGGTTCTCTGCCAGTTTGAAAATGCTTAAAAAAGGTGGCGTGCAAGTAATCATGTTTCTGGTGGTCGCATTAATTCTTGCCGTATTACAGAATATTTTAGGTATTGGTCTGGCAAAACTCTTTGGCCTTAACCCGTTATTGGGTGTTGCTGCAGGCTCTGTTGCACTAACCGGTGGGCATGGTACTGCGGGGGCATTTGGTCCGCTTTTAGAAAACGCTGGAGCACATGGTGCAACTGCCGTTGCGATTACGGCTGCAACATTTGGCCTGATTTCAGGCTGTGTCATTGGTGGGCCAATCAGTAAACTGTTACTGAGTAAGCATGTAGAAAGCCGTTATGATGATCAGCATGAAACAGAAGAAAATATCGAATTAAAAGAAGACCGCAATCATATCTATGAGCGTTCTGCGTTTGATACTATTTTAAAAGTGATTATTGTGATGGGTATCGGTTCTATTTTAGCTGATATTCTCAATGTGCTGGGGTTAACATTACCTATCTATATTGGCCCTATGATTGTTGCGGCTATTACGCGTAATGTGATGGATCACTTTGGTAAGAAAGTAAACACTTATGTTATTGATTCAATTGGTAATATTTCATTAGCACTGTTTTTATCTATGGCATTGATGGGCCTGCGATTGTGGGATATCAGTGTGTTGGCGTTACCTTTAGTGGTTATTCTGCTCAGTCAGACGGCACTGATGGCACTGTATAGCTATTTTGTGACCTATAATTTGATGGGGCGAGATTATGATGCCGTGGTCTTAGCAACAGGGCATTGTGGTTTTGGTATGGGCGGAACACCTAATGCGATGGCCAATATGGAAGCTTTTACTGAGCGTAATGGTCCATCGCAGAAGGCATTTTTTGTGTTACCGCTTGTAGGGGCACTGTTTATTGATTTTGCCAATGCCTCACTGATTACTATGTTTACTTATTTCTTTAAATAAGAGTAGATTGACATGAAAAAATCAGCGTGACTCGGCTGGTTTTTCGACTTGAGTATCAAGCTCTTTGGCTAAGAAATAGTTTAGGAAAGTCCGGATAAGTGCAATGATAGCAAGCCGGACTAACTCTTCTTTATTTGGCGCAACGGTGGTTGCCAGTATATCGGCAGCCAACTGGAATTCGAGCGCTAATGCTAACCAACTGCCAAAGCAGACACGAACTTGCCTAAAGCCAGGGGGCTGATCTTTTAATTGAGAGGCTAACCAGAGTGTTTTAATTAGCCCCAGTAGCACGCAAGCAACAGAAATTAGCTCAAGGGCAAATTCAAGAATTTCTACGCCGTGCAGGGTTAACGCTTTTAGATGATTTAAATCGAACAGTGAAAGCGACATTGTGTTACTTACCTCCTTGGTGTTCTCAGAGTGACCTCATACAATGATTGCAATCGGCGTAGTGTGATAAATTTAATACGATCAATTGTATGCAGTAACCTGATGTCATTACCCTTATGTAATAAAAGGGTTTCCCTACTTATTGCTATATACGTTTGTAATATACGTAATTTTAGCAAAATAAAAAAGCTACCCGAGTGGGTAGCTTTTTTTGTATGGATAATATACGGCTTTGATTTCCGTATATCACAATAAAACCCATCTTATGTTGGTTTTATTGTGATTGTGACACTACTGTGCTGCTGGCTCAGCGTGAGTCTCTGCTTCCGCATTGGGTACTGGTTTGGCAATAATACTGCGTGTTTCCATACGGACTTCTTTAAGCAACACGTCAATGGTATCACCCAGACGGAACACCGGCTGACCTTTGATAGAGACGGTAGCCGTGTCTGTGCTGCACTCTAGTTCATCGCGTACTGAGTGGATAAGCGGCGCAGGAACAAAGGCGACAGCACCATTATCGAGCAGGCGTACGCGTAGACCACCACGAGTAACATCCATGATCTCGGCACGGTAGCTTGTGTTGTCTGCCACTTTTGGCTGCAGAAAACGGGAGTATAGCCAATCACCAACATCACGCTCTGACATGCGGTTAAAGCGGCGACGATCAGCCAGTTGAGTGGTTAACTCAACGCCAGGCTGGGTTGTTGGTTGCTCGCCACGAATAACGGCTTTCAGCAGGCGGTGGTTAACCATATCGCCATACTTACGGATAGGTGATGTCCAGGTTGCGTAGGCGTTTAACCCCAAACCAAAGTGCGGTGCTGGAGCGGCACTGACTTCACTGTATGCCTGAAAACGGCGGATACGGCCATCAAGGTAAGCGGTTGGCATGGCATCTAACTGGCGACGCAGCTGGCAGAAACCGTCAAGGGAAAGCAAGGTCTCACGATCAAAATCAACGCCATTGTCGCTGAGAATGGCCATAGCCTGTTCAACTTTTTCCGGATCAAAACCGGCGTGTGCGTTGTAAATACCAAAGCCCACTTTTTGTGTTAATACGGTTGCCGCACATTCATTTGCAAGAATCATCGCCTCTTCAACCATACGGTTGGCGATACGGCGGTATTCAGCAACAATGTCAGTAACAACACCATTCTCATCAAGAATAAAGCGGTAATCTGGGCGATCTTTAAACACCAGCGTGTTTTCACTGCGCCACTGGGTACGTGCTAGTGCCAGTTTGTGTAACTCGGTGATTTGCTCGGCGATAGTCTCATTTTCCGGAGACCATGCGCCTTCAACACCTTCCAACCAGTCAGAGATATTGTCGTACACCAGTTTACCGTGCGACTCGATCCAACCGGCAAAGAAGTGGGCATCATCACACAGCGTGCCATCTTGCTTAACTGTGACACGGCACAGCAGAGCAGGGCGTTTCTCACCTTCACGCAAAGAGCAGAGGTTATCTGACAACTCACGCGGCAGCATCGGGATATTAAAGCCCGGCAGGTAGTTGGTGAATGCGCGCTGGCTGGCCATTTGGTCTAGTTCACTGTCTTGTGTGACATAGGCAGTGGGAGCGGCAATGGCAATGGTCAGC
>CAMTGL010000226.1 GCA_947071955.1 uncultured Plesiomonas sp. | reverse complement strand
TGGTGCCCGGACGCGGAATCGAACCACGGACACGGGGATTTTCAATCCCCTGCTCTACCGACTGAGCTATCCGGGCAGCTCGTGGGACGTATTAAACGGTTTTTCAGCTTTTCTGTCAACGATAAAAATGCAAAAATCAGCGAAAACAGTGTGTTCGGTGCTTTTTTCATCGCTAACGCGCAAAAAATCAACTGCGGTGTAAAATTCTGACCAATAAACTGCCAGCCTCGCGCAGTGGATCGCTATTAATACTCAATACCTGTCCGGCAGTGGGTGCGTAATAACGTTCAACTTCATTGCCAAAAGCATCCCACTGAATGGCGACCAATTGCTCGGCAATGACCGTATCACCGAGTTGTACTTGCGGCAGTGCATAACCGCTGCTGTTAGCGCGTAATGTTGTTGTACTTGTGCCTTCATAACAGTTTTCAGCCACAAAACCGTTCACCGAACCGGCCAACATGCCCTCAGCCCGCAAGATATTCTCGATACCCTCTACACTGCGGTTAACCATATCGGGCTGATAACGTTTGGCTGTGCCGACCTCAACAGTAATACAAGGCACGTTACGGCGGTTCCATTCTGTCTCCAGTACACCCGGATCGCCCGGATCATCCAAAATACAGTCAGGGTTCATCAGGCGGGCCATCTTCACACACTGCTCAATACGGTAATCGGCAAACACATACAGCGGATATTCTGCTCCGCGTGTTTGTGTATGTAAGTCGACCGTGAAATCCGCATTTGGCGTGAAAAGATGATCCCACAAATTGGCTAAATAGCGCCCTGCTGCCGTATTGTGCTGGTGATTTCCGGGAAACAAACGGTTCAAATTCACCGGAGAGGCATCGGGATCATTGGGAATAAAATCACGACTGCTGCCCAGAATACCGGGCAAGTTTACGCCAGAAACAATCGTCACTGTACCGCTGAGTGTGGCGGTCTCTAACGAGCGCATTAACTGCTGCGCGGTTAACACGCCATTAAGCTCATCACCGTGCACACCGGCGGTGACCAATAGGCGTTTACCCGGCAGCGCCCCTTTTAGCACCGTGACGGGAATATACCAACCTTGGCCGGTTGCCATATCCAGTGGCCGGAAGTAGAACTGGTGCTTTCCTGCCGGTAAATCATCGCTATTTAAATGCGCGACGACCTTTTTACCGTCAATAATATCGGATGTAAAACAAGTTGCAGACATAACGGTCAGTGTTCCATCAGTAATACATTATTCTTCCACGATACGCGCATCTTGCCTGCGTTATCAAGACAATCGGCTAACGTTCGGGCAGAAATCATGGCGTGAATATAAACGTGTGGATATAAAAAATACCGTAAGACACTCAGCATCTTACGGTATCAATCGCCGATATTTTTACCTGATTGATTTACCTGATTGATATCTGTATCTGAGCGTTTTATCTCATCGCGTTATCGGGCGCATTCACCCAAAAAAGTAAGAGAGTAAACAGATACACTTACCTCATTTACAGAAAATTATCATAGGTAGTCATCGGTAGCTCTTTCTGCAAGAGGCCGTATTAGCTATAACCAAACCACTGTGCCAGCACGACCACGATACTGGCCATCACAAACAGCAGCAGCATAAAGCGCCAGCAAAAACGTGCCCAATCGCCCCAGTCAACACGGCAAACACCCAGCGTACCCATTAGAGATGCCGAAGTTGGTACAATCACATTGGTAAAACCATCGCCAAGCTGGAAAGCCAGCACCGAAACCTGACGGCTCACACCCACCAGATCACCGAGCGGCGCCATCAGTGGCATAGTGAGGGCCGCTTGCCCCGATCCTGAGGTCACAAAGAAATTGAATACTGACTGGAAGGTAAACATAAACCATGCCGCAACCGAATCGTGCATGCCGCCAATCAACCCTGAGGCACTGTGCAAAATACTGTTGAGCACGCTCGGTTCATCCGTACCGCCACTGCCAACCATCAGCAACACCCCTTTGGCCAGACCAACCAGCAGGGCAGGGGCAATCATCACCGCTGCACCTTCACGAAATGAAGAGGCGATATCATTTAATGTCATGTTATTTAGGCGAAAGACCACGGCAATTAAGCCAGAAATTAAGCCCATAGCAAAAAATTGTGAGGCAATTTCAGGGATATACCACGCATGAACGACTACGCCCCAGATAACCCAAATGGTTACTCCGATAACGGTCGCGAGTACCAGCCAATCACCCAGCACAAAGCGGCTGTCGCGCAGCTCAGCCGTTTGGTTACGAAAGTGAGCATCAGTACGGTAACTGTAAGATGATGTAGGGTCTTTACGCACTTTAGCGGCATAACGCATGGTAAAGGCCATACCAACTAACGTAAACAAGCACCACAGTACAATTCGCACACTGGCACCTGAGAGCACCGGAATACCGGCAATACCTTGTGCAATAGCAACACTGAACGGATTCATCCACGACGTTGCAAAGCCGATTTGAGTGGCGATATAGGTCACCATCACAGTCGTGATGCTGTCATAGCCTAAGCGTACCATCAGTGGGGCGATGATAATGGCAAATGCAATCGCCTCTTCGCCCATGCCAAATACTGCACCGCCCAGTGAAAAGAGCGTAAACATCACGGGGATAAACAGCAGCTCGTTGCCTTTCGTTTTATCAATCAGCCGCAAAATGCCGTTATCGATAGTGCCTGTGCGCATAACAATGCCAAATGCACCGCCGATCACCAGCATAAACATGATCACGCCAATTGCCGAACCCCATTTGTCACCGGAGACCAGCCCTTCAAACGGGAAGTTCAGTAAACCAATATCTCCGCCGCTGGCAAATACTTTAATCGGTTGATAAACGGTTTCACCGGCCGCATCGGTCACATAAGCGAACGACTCTGGGTTAACAACTTTACGTGTTTTTTCTGCACCATCAATAACATAGTGCACTTCTTGATTTTGGAATGAACCTACCGGAATCACATAGGTCAGCGCCGCAGCAAGGATCCCAACAAAAAAGATAATGACCAAGGTATCTGGCATTTGCCAACGGCTGGCAGTACCGACCGATTTATTCTCAGCAACAGGCTCGCTCATGAATTCCGTATCCTAGATTTTTATTTGAATAATAATGCTTAATAGTGAATATAAATGTCTTCAATACGCATACTAAGGCAAAGGGGTTTTGTGCGTAAAGTATAAAATGCAGGGAAAGTGGAATAATTAGTAAGGGGGTGGAATAGAGATAAAACGATATGTCTGCAATGTATCGAACTTGTGGCATTTTATCGGGTGAGAACATAAGGAATATCGACGAAAAACCGGCTTGAAAAACAGAGTGTATTCGTAGAAAAAATAGAGACAACGATAGATAACAGGCTATAGGACACAGAGCGGGAACGGTTCAGATGTGAGTAGTGATACAAGAGGGGGATGATACGAGAGATGATGATAGGCAAAAAAAAGCCCCGCTCAATGAGCAGGGCTTTTCTGTATGGCTCCTCCT
>CAMTGL010000225.1 GCA_947071955.1 uncultured Plesiomonas sp. | reverse complement strand
TCGAATGGCTCGTTTTCACGTACTTTAATTACCGGCATGTGCCTCTCACCTCAATGGAAATCGGGTTGTACCCGCTGACTATCAAATCGCCAGCTTGACTAAAAATGGTGCGGAATTTTAATCCGAACGCATAGCTATTGTAAAGCGCTACCGCGATCTACTGGCGTGATTTTAATGCGCAGGATAACATAATAGGCTTTCCACGTCAGCTCGAGGCCACTTATGCGTATTCTAGGAATTGAAACTTCCTGTGATGAAACCGGCGTTGCAATTTATGATGATAAGGCCGGCCTGTTGGCTAACCAATTGTATAGCCAGATAAAATTACATGCTGACTATGGTGGTGTTGTGCCAGAGTTGGCATCACGCGATCATGTAAGAAAAACGGTACCTTTGATTCAGGCTGCACTCAAAGAGGCTGGATTAACGGCAAAAGATATTGATGGTGTGGCCTATACCGCAGGCCCAGGGTTGGTGGGCGCACTGCTAGTCGGTGCAACTGTTGGCCGTTCTTTGGCCATGGCATGGGATGTTCCGGCGGTGGCCGTGCATCACATGGAAGGGCATTTACTGGCTCCGATGCTGGAAGATAACCCACCGGCATTTCCGTTTATCGCGCTACTGGTCTCGGGTGGACACACCCAGTTGATTCGTGTTGATGGCATTGGCGAGTATACGTTGATGGGCGAATCGATTGATGATGCGGCGGGTGAGGCGTTTGATAAAACGGCCAAACTGATGGGGCTTGATTACCCCGGTGGCCCGTTATTGGCAAAACTGGCCGAGCAGGGTACGCCAAAGCGTTTTATTTTCCCGCGCCCGATGACCGATCGTCCGGGGCTGGATTTTAGTTTTTCCGGTTTAAAAACGTTTGCCGCTAATACGATTGCCCGTGAGGGGAATGATCCGCAAACCCGTGCAGATATTGCGCATGCCTTTCAACAGGCTGTGGTGGATACGTTGGCAATTAAGTGCCGCCGTGCACTAAAAGAGACCGGATTTAAACGGTTGGTGATTGCTGGTGGTGTGAGTGCGAATACCTCTTTGCGTACTCAGTTAGGTGAACTGATGACCCAACTCAACGGTGAGGTTTTTTATCCGCGTACCGCATTTTGTACCGATAACGGGGCGATGATCGCCTATGCCGGTATGATGCGGCTGAAAAATAAAGAGTATCAGGATTTATCTGTCTCTGCGCGACCGCGCTGGCCGATGGAAGAGCTAAAACCGCTGACATTTTAACGGTTGGTGTTTCGGCAATGATGAGTGTTGCGCTGTATTTTGACGGTGAGCTGGGTAGATAACCCTGACTCACCGTTTTTTATGCGTCTGTTTTTGGGTTATTCATCATCAGTATGTGAGGTGAATTTTCGCCAAAAGCGGGGCTCTTGTCCGCGCCACAAACGTTGTAGATTATCATGATGCCGCAATAAAATCAGGCATGACAACATGGCCACGGGCAGGGTGAACTCGGGGCGAAACCACCAAACATACAGCGGAGCAAGCAGTGCGGTAAGAATAGCGGCTAGTGATGAATAGCCGGTGATCAGGGCGGTGAGCAGCCATGTCAGGCTGAGTAATCCGGTAATATCCCAACTGATAGGGGCAATGGCTCCGAATGCAGTCGCAACCCCTTTGCCGCCACGAAAGTGGAAGAATATTGGGTAGATGTGCCCAAGACAGGCAGCAATGGCAATGAAACCTAAAATCGGGGGCGGTAGTTCCAGCTTGTAAGCGGCCCAAACCGGCAGCCCGCCTTTGAGGACATCGGCAATCAAAACACCGACCGCGGCAATGCGTCCGCCAATGCGTAGCACATTGGTGGTGCCGGGGTTGCCTGAGCCGCTCTCCCGTGGGTCGGGCAGGCCAGAGAGACGACAAATCAGTACGGCGCTGGAGATCGAGCCGAGCAGATACGCCAAGGCGATCATCGCGAACGCGAGTGTACTCATGGTGAAATTCCTGTGTCGAGGAAATATGATCCGATCACTACCGGATTCCAGAGATTGCCTTGATAATACGCAAAATGAGTCTGTTGGGGTATCCGACCTCTCTTTATTTTTGACGACAACCCTTTTTATGGATAACAACGTGATGGATATCGTGTTTATCGAACAACTGAGTGTGATTACCACCATTGGTGCTTATGACTGGGAACAAACCATCAAGCAAAAGTTGGTATTTGATATTGAAATGGCGTGGGATAACCAAGCTGCGGCCGAGCAAGATGATGTACGTTTATGTTTGGATTATGCTGCCGTGAGCGATGCGGTAACGTGCTTTGTACAGCAGGGAACATTTGCACTGGTTGAGCGGGTAGCAGAAGATGTGGCCGCGCTGATTTTGACGCAGTTTGGTGTGCGCTGGTTGCGTTTGCAGGTGCGAAAACCGGGAGCGGTTGTCAACGCGTTGAGTGTTGGGGTGACGATTGAGCGCGGAGTACGTGCGTAATGGTAACGCTGTTTATCGGTATTGGCAGCAATACTGATCGTGAGATGCATTTACGGGCAGCGGTCAGGGCATTACAGCAGGCTTTCACGCAGGTTGAACTTTCACCGGTTTATGAAGCCAAAGCGGTGGGTATTCACAGTGATAATTACTATAATCTGGTGGCCAAGTGTCAGACAGAACAGGATGTTGTTGCTGTAAATCAGACATTGCAAGCGATAGAAGATCGCTGGGGTCGTCGGGCTCGGAATGATGTCTGTACGCTGGATCTGGATTTACTGCTATACGGTAGCCTGTGTCGCCAAGATAAGCCGGTACTGCCGCGCACGGATATTTTGCACTGTGCGTTTGTGTTGCAGCCACTGGCTGATTTAGCGCCGCAGATGTTGCACCCTGAGCGTCAGTTGCCGTTTGCCACTTTATGGCAGCAGTTTGGCGTATCAGATCAGGTGTTATGGCAGATCCCCTTTGTGTGGTGATGTGCGTGTTTTTGATTGTTATTTTTTCTTTCGCAGGTAGGCGTTGTTCATGAATGAGTTGTTGATTGCTTTCATCCTTGGTGTGGTTGAGGGGTTAACCGAGTTTTTGCCGGTTTCTTCCACCGGACATCTGATTTTAGTCGGGCATTTACTGGGGTTTGAAGGGGCAAAAGCGGCCACTTTTGAGATTATTATTCAGCTAGGTGCTATTCTGGCTGTGGTGGTGGTGTTTTGGCGGCGGATGTTTGGCCTGATTGGTATTCATTTTGGTGAGAAACCAGCACAGCAGGCTGGCGGGCATTTAACGCTAATCCATATTATTTTGGGGATGTTGCCTGCGGTAGTGATTGGTTTGCTGGTTCATGACTGGATTAAAGCTAATTTGTTTGGTCCACAGACGGTGATGTACGCGCTCGTTGTTGGTGGTGTGTTATTGCTGGTGGCGGAATTTTTCAAGCCAAAAACCACTGCGCATGATCTGGATCAGATCACCTATAAGCAGGCATTTGGTATCGGTTTATTTCAGTGTTTAGCACTGTGGCCGGGCTTTTCGCGTTCAGGTTCAACCATCTCCGGTGGTTTATTGCTGGGTGTTGGTCGTCAGGCTGCGGCAGAGTATTCGTCTGG
>CAMTGL010000224.1 GCA_947071955.1 uncultured Plesiomonas sp. | reverse complement strand
GTTCCTGTACAATCTCCCACCAAATCTTATATAACAATTCGCTATATCAATGATTTTTTTGTTAAATTGACAAAAATTACGATTAAATATCGCTTTAGCAAAAAACAGGCATAAGAAAGCTCTTTTCCTTATTTCACCCCGCTCGACGAACGCGCGATAGTATGCATCAGCAATCTATTTTAACGGTTTGGCAACAGCATTTGATGCCGTAGTAACAAACGAGTCAGTGGGGGATACAATGGCAGTTCGCTCTTTTAGCGTAATCCCAGGGATGGGGCCTACACTTGGTTTTACATTAGTTTATCTGGGCTTAGTGGTGTTACTACCGCTGTCAGCACTGGTACTGTACAGTTTTACCCATTTATCATTAACTGATTTTTGGCACATCGTGACCCAGCCACGGGTTATTGCATCCTATAAATTGAGCTTTTTTGCCGCCTTAATTGCCGCCTTGATCAATACTGTCTTTGGCGTGTTACTTGCGTGGATTTTGGTTCGTTATGAATTTCCCGGTCGCCGTTGGGTTGATGCTTTGATCGATTTACCCTTTGCAATGCCCACTGCCGTTTCAGGCATTGCGTTGACTGCCGTGTTTGCGGGTAACGGGGTCATTGGCCACTGGTTAGCACCTTATGGCATCAAAATGGCATTTAATCCAACCGGTATCGTGATTGCACTGATTTTTATTGGCCTGCCTTTTGTGGTACGCACACTTCAACCTGTGCTTCGTGAACATGAAAACATGCTCGAAGAAGCTGCCTCCTGTTTAGGTGCTGATCGCTGGCAGATATTCTCACGGGTTATTTTCCCTGCCTTATTACCCGCAATTATTACCGGTTTTACCTTGGCGTTTGCGCGTGCCATTGGTGAGTATGGCTCGGTCATTTTTATTGCGGGCAATATTCCGATGGTGTCAGAAATTGCCCCACTGATGATCATGAGCCATCTCGAAGAGTATGACTATGCTGGTGCAAGCGCCATCGCTGTGGTGATGCTGGGTGTATCATTCTTACTGCTGCTGCTGATTAACCAGCTACACGCATGGAGCCGTAAAGGAATTAAAGAGGATAGACTATGAGCCGGCAGCAAACAGAGCGTTCTTGGGTTCGCTACAGCTTAATCGCATTGGGTTTAGGCTGGTTTACACTGATTTTAGTGATCCCGGTTATCGTTATCTTTCTTTCAGCATTCAGCAAAGGGCTGGATACCTACCTATCTGCCCTCAGTGACAGTGATGCATTGTCGGCACTCTGGTTAACGTTGACGGTTAGCCTGCTGTCAGTGCCGTTAAATATTGTTTTTGGCGTGTGCGCTGCATGGGCTATTGCGCGGTTTAAATTTCGCGGCCGTGAAGCCCTGCTCACCTTGATTGACTTACCATTTTCAGTGTCACCGGTCGTTGCCGGATTAATGTTTGTCATGCTGTTTGGCAGTAACGGCTGGTTTGGCGAGTGGCTGGAAGCATTTGATATCAAAATTATCTTCTCAACACCGGGCATTGTGTTGGCGACCACCTTTATTACCGTCCCGTTTGTGGCGCGTGAAGTACTTCCGCTACTGCAATCTCAGGGGGTAGAGGAAGAAGAGGCCTCTATTATGCTCGGTGCAAGCGGTTGGACAACCTTCTGGCGGGTCACTCTGCCGAGTATCCGGTTAAGTTTGCTGTACGGTGTGTTGCTCTGTACTGCACGAGCGGTCGGCGAGTTTGGTGCAGTGTCTGTGGTCTCTGGCCACATTCGCGGGCAAACCAATACCATGCCGCTGCACATTGAAATTTTGTACAACGAATACCAATTTGCTGCAGCGTTTGCGGTTGCCAGCTTGCTTGCCAGCTTCGGCCTGATTACCTTATTAGCCGAAACCCTGATTGATAAAATGCGTGAACGCCAAAAAAATCACATCTTGTCTCAAGGAGTTGAATCATGAGTGTTGAAGTCAAACATATCCAAAAAGCATTTAACGGCTTTGCCACCTTGCATGATATCAACCTGACCTTTCGCTCCGGTGAACTGGCCGCGTTACTTGGGCCATCAGGCTGTGGTAAAACAACCCTATTGCGTATTATTGCGGGATTAGAGCGTGAAGATCAGGGGCAAATCCTGCTGGATGGGCAGGATGTATCGGCACTGTCGGCCCGTGATCGTAAAGTCGGTTTTGTTTTCCAGCACTATGCACTGTTCCGGCACATGTCAGTATTTGAAAACGTAGCGTTTGGTTTGCGTGTAAAACCACGCCATTTGCGCCCCAATGAAGCGACAATTCGGCAGAAAGTGTTAACGCTCTTAGAGTTAGTGCATCTTGGCCATCTGGCACAGCGTTATCCGAGTGAACTCTCTGGTGGCCAACGTCAGCGTGTGGCGCTGGCTCGTACACTGGCCGTTGAGCCGCAGGTGTTGCTGCTTGATGAACCGTTCGGCGCGTTAGATGCGCAGGTTCGTAAAGAGTTACGCCGCTGGTTGCGTGAACTGCATAACGAACTGCATGTAACCAGTTTGTTTGTCACCCATGATCAAGAAGAGGCGCTTGAAGTGGCTGATCGCATTGTGGTGATGAATAAAGGGCAGGTAGAGCAGATTGGCACACCAGATGATGTGTATGAGTCACCGGCGACGCCATTCGTACATCAATTTTTGGGAACAGTGAACTTACTGCAAGGTCAGGTTAACGGTGATAATATTCATTTTCACGGGCATATTTTACCGATATCCAACAGTGTAAGTACATTATCAGGCAGTGATGCAATCGCTTATGTGCGTCCGCAAGATATTGAGGTCTTACCGGCTAATGTTAATGTAGGTACACCGGCCAAAGTGGTGCGCTTACTGCGTTTAGGCTCGGGTATTCGGGTTGAATTTATTACCGAAAATACGGGGAAAAATGCCGTGGTAGAAGTGGATATGAACCGCGAACAGATTGCCCAACTTGGTTTGACAGTCGGAAAACAGGTGCGCCTCTGCCCGCAGCGTGCACATGTTTATCCGTCAGTCATTACGGCTGAACAAACCAAACCCCATACCGCGAAACAAGGAGAACGCGCCGCATGAATTTCCAGCAACTCAGGATCATCCGTGAAGCTGCCAGACGCAATTACAACCTGACTGAGGTCGCAAACTCACTGTTTACGTCACAGTCAGGTGTGAGTCGGCATATCAAAGATCTTGAGGAGGAGCTGGGCATTGAAATTTTCATTCGGCGTGGTAAAAGGCTGCTGGGGATGACCGACCCTGGAAAAGAGCTGCTAGTGATTGTCGAACGAATGCTGACTGATGCCGGAAATATCCGGCGTTTAGCATCATCGTATTCGGCAACGGACAGCGGTTATCTGCGGGTTGCCACCACCCATACACAGGCGCGGTTTTCATTACCGGGCGTGATAAAAGAGTTTCGGCCGCTGTTTCCCAAAGTACAGCTAGGGGTCAATCAGGCCAGCCCCGATGAGATAGTATCACTGTTGCTCAGTGGTGAAGTTGATGTTGGTATTGCCAGTGAACGAATTAATGAGCATCCAGATTTGGTCTGCTTTGAATATTATCACTGGCATCATTCGGTTGTAGTGCCTAAAAA
>CAMTGL010000223.1 GCA_947071955.1 uncultured Plesiomonas sp. | reverse complement strand
AACCTGACGAGCAGTTTACCTTGTTAGCTAGCCGAGACAGCAAAATGTCGGGTAGCAAACAGGGCATCATGACCATTCATAACCGCGCCGCGTGGAATGTTGCCTCGGTTGCTGATGTGACCGCACATGAGGGTGAAAATGCGATCTCAACCATCATTTTCACGGGAGACGGAGACTTCAGCGGTAATCCGCTCTATCTCAAAGCCGAAGTGGGCTCTGCCTCAGCCGATGATGCGGCATTGGAGCATGTGACCGTGCGCTTACCAGGCAACAATACCGGTACTCAGCTTGATTTATCCGGTGGAAAAGTAGTGGCATTCTCGTTACCTGCTGGCATGAAAAAACAGCTGGAGATCGTGTTGCCAATTAATGAAGACACGCAAAACGAACCGGCTGAAACACTGACCTTGGTTGCTAGCCGAGAGGCCGCAATGCAAGAGCATAAATCGGGAGTTATCACTATCATTAATAAAACCAGCTTACCTACTCTTGAAGGGATCAGCATCACACCGCAAGCAAGTAATGTAGTTAAATCGCGGTTTGCCAGTGATGAGCCTGATGTGGTTATTCCGTATTTAGTCCGTGTTGACCTTAGCAATATGCCCGTTTCCTCAACAGCAAATTACTCAAAAAATGAAGTTGTTGCGTTATTAAAAAACCGAGCTGCATCAGCCATTACTGTGGTTGCTAAAGTCAACGGTGAGTACCAAGAGGCAAACAAAAAAAATGTTTGTGCATTTACCATTAATAATGGCAAAACACATGCGGCAGTACCGGCCTATTTTGGTTATGTCAGCGAAAATTCAACATGGAAAGACACACCTCAAAACTGTACTGCCGAACCTATTTTGCTGAAAGACTCACAAAATCCCAATATTGGCAGCCAGTGGGTAAAAGAGAGCAGTGATCCGCTAACCGGAATCGCCAGTTATACCCTAAAAACGCGCCTTGGTTTTAAAATGAGTGATCGAATTTCCGGTCGTGAAATTGAAACTCAGCGTGACTGGGTCGGCTCAGCAACCGGTGAGGGTACTGTTACCGTTGAGCTTTCACTGGGAAATTAACAGAAACTAACAGTGATATATCTCGGGGTTCGGTGTGAAAGCACCGACCCTGTTTTACATTTACCTGTTTTACATTGATAGGATAAAACAGCATGTGCCCGCGTATTTTACCCCTGTTCAGCCTGCTATCAGCACTACTCACCCCCGGCGTTTTTGCCGTACAAATGCCATCATTAAACGAGTTAATTGATACCCATAACACCCTGAGTATTAATATTAAAAACGATGAAAGACAAGAAGTTATCTATACATTATCACTAACCGAAACCACGTTTCCTGATGGCCATGAAACATTGAAAGCAGCTCATCCAACCCCTTTTTATATTTCACCTGCTCAGCTGCGTTTAGCCGCCGGTCAGCAGGGGCATTTTACGCTGCACTACAACCTAAAGCGCGATAATCAAGAGCGCTATTATCGTGCATCACTGCGTCAGTTAGGCGTTTCCACTATTCAACCAGGGCAAGTGCCGGCAACGGTTGTTACCCGTTATCCGGTTGAAATTAAAAGTGTTGTTGTCGTACGGCCGATTGCACCAGTAATGAAATACACATTCAAAAATAACCGTTTAACTAATAACAGCAACGGCTATGTTTTAGTGATGCAAGATACCCATTGCGGTCAGCAACAGGGCAGTACCCATTTTTTACCCGCTAATGCCAGTATGCAAATATCCCTGCAAGATAAACAACAAATCATAACCATTGGTATGGTAAATAAACTTGCCACTGTGCTCGATAATTGTAAAAAGCCAGAGTAAATTTTGGGATGATAAATAAATACATCCCGTTGCATTGTGATAATATTGGGAATCACCGCTAGGTAAATTGCCAATACAGCTTTCGCTGCTGTTTTTTACTATGGCCGTTTTACTTATTACACATAATGTGTTTTGAGGGATTATGTACAGATTTCATCTACCCAAATTGCAGTGTCTTGCACTATTTTTCACCTTAATAGTTGGGTATAGCATAGTTCCCGTGTGGGCAACAGAGAGCCTGTTTACACCCGAAGAAATGTTATGGATAAAACAAAACCGCAAGCAGACTATCTATATTCCGGTCAATGTTTCACATGAACTATCTTATCACCGCTATCTTATCTCACTGTTAGAGAAAAAAACTGGCCTTAAGTTTACAATTAGCTCTCTGTATACAGGGCAACTGAGTGCACAACATATTGTCGAAGATGAGAATTTACCTGCTGTAATTTTTGGTGCCGATTATCGTTATTCACAAATCTCTACGGTGACAGAAAAATACCAATTTATTCAACCATTTATGTATCTAAGGCATGAATTTGTTACATTGGGAAAGCATAAATTTGTCGGCACACTTGATCATCTGAAGACAGAGCGGGTTGCCGTAATAGAGAACTCCTATCTGTATCATAATTTAATCCGGCAAGATAAATCTTTGGCTGCAGTGTTAGTTCCGGCACTGAGTATTAATGATATTTTTGATAAATTACGCTCCGGCGAGGCCGATGTTGGTATTGTTGTTGGCGCAGAATTTGATGCCGTACAAGATGACAATAAAGATATGTATATGGGGGGATACGTGAATTTACCACCCAAACCATTTTCAGTCATGGTTTCACAAAATAATAAAGAACTATATCAAATATTGAATAAAGCGCTCAATAGTATTACGGCTAAAGAGATGGATCAGTCATTAATGACATGGAAAGAGTCTACCGAACAGACAAAACCTACACTTCATCAACTTTGGATATCATATCAGTGGCAGATATTAGCAACCGTAATCATGATTTGTTCATTAGGTATTTCACTATTGTGCTACATGTACGCTTATCGCGCGAAAAAGCAGAGTGAAAGAATTAAAAGTCGCTTTTTGGCGATGATTAGCCACGAAGTAAAAACCCCGATTGGTGTGATGTTGTCGGTATTTGAATTGCTGCGTGGTACAAAAGTAAATCAGTCGCAGTATGAATTGATTAATCAGGCTGATGATGCTGGGCAATTACTGTTATCACTGCTCAATAACCTACTCGATATGTCGCGTCTTGATGCGCGAAAATTGAACATAGATTTGCGATCAGTTAAATTAATGCCGGTATTAACTGAGCTTGAACGGCAGTACGGCATAATTGCTGAACGGAAAAAAATAACACTCACTTTTCATGAGCACAATATTGCAGATTATAACTGCTTTAATATTGATGAATTACGCGTCAAACAGATATTACATAATTTAATCTCAAATGCCCTGAAATTTACCGCACAAGGGCAAGTGACTCTGTCGGCCCGTTTTTGTAACCAGAAAGGCCAGGATAACGGCATGCTGGAATTTGATGTCTCTGATACTGGCATTGGTATTGCGGAACAGGATAAAGCTAAACTCTTTTTACCATTTTCACAGGTCGACAATTCAACCAGCCGTGTATTTGGCGGAACCGGGCTGGGGTTATCAATCTGCAAAGAGTTGGTTGAATTGATGGGGGGGGCTATCGCAGTGGAAAGCCAGACAGGGCAAGGATCACTTTTTACTG
>CAMTGL010000222.1 GCA_947071955.1 uncultured Plesiomonas sp. | reverse complement strand
GTCAAGGCGCATGTTTATTCTCTAAAAATAACTCAGGTTAATACACGTATTATAAGCAGATTGCCGCTAACGGGCTAACGCATTCTGGTAAACTCACTTTCTGGTACTGTATCCAGACCGACGACTGACTTTGATGAAGGATTATCCGCGTGACAACACAAGAGCAGATTGCGCTTTGGCAAGCCCGCTATGGCGAGGAGCATAAAATCCGGCGCGATGATTATCGGTCAGCATTTCAGCGCGATCGGGCACGTATCCTACACTCTGCTGCGTTTCGCCGTTTACAGGCCAAAACACAGGTGCTGGGGGCGGGCATGAATGATTTTTACCGCACCCGCCTGACCCATTCGTTAGAAGTGGCACAAATTGGCACCGGTATTGTTGCGCAGCTCAAACGCAAATATCCCGAACAAAAAACAGTGCTACCTTCTGACAGCCTGATGGAGTCACTCTGTTTGGCGCACGATATTGGTCATCCCCCCTTTGGACACGGCGGAGAAGTGGCCCTAAACTATATGATGCGAGATCACGGCGGGTTTGAAGGAAACGCACAAACTTTTCGTATCGTGACACAGCTTGAGCCTTACACCGAGCAATATGGTATGAATTTAGCCCGCCGGACACTACTCGGGTTGCTCAAATACCCCGCATTACTCAGCGAAACGCAAGCCACAGAACTTCCTCCAGCCGTTGCTCATTTTCGCCATTTACAGGCCAATCAGTGGAAACCGGCTAAGGGAATTTACGATAAAGACAGGGCACTGTTTGAGTGGGTATTAGACCTGCTGACACCGACTGATCGCACACTGATTAACACAATGCGGGCCGAACGCACAGTACCAACACAACAGCTAAAAACTCGCTATAAATCGCTCGATTGCTCAATTATGGAACTGGCTGACGATATTGCCTATGGCATTCATGATCTGGAAGATGCCATTGTGATGGGTATGGTGACTCGTGAACATTGGCAGTGGGTAGAACAGGCTCTGCGCCCGATTAATGACCCCTGGTTTAGCCAAAATATCAGCGGCCTGACTGATAAATTATTCTCAACTCAGCACCATCTGCGTAAAGATGCGATTGGTGCGATGGTCAACGCACTCATCACCGGCATTAGTTTGCAATATGACACGCAATTTACTGAGCCGTTACTGGCATGGAATGCTACCCTACCGGAGTCACTACAAAAAGTGATTGCCGTGCTAGTGCGGTTTGTGAACGAATTTGTCGTTCGTCGCACTGAAGTACAAATGCTCGAATACCGTGGCCAACAACTGATCATGACACTGTTTGATGCCCTCAGTGCCGACCCCGAGCGTCTACTGCCAAATAATACCCGCCAGCACTGGCAACAATCGCGTGCCGAAGGGCACTCTGGTCTGCGCGTGATTACTGACTATATTTCAGGGATGACCGACGGATTTGCGCAGCGCATTTACAACCAGTTGTTTATCCCCGGTGATAGTGTGCTGTTTGAACCACACCATTAACTATTACCTTGTTGCTTAACAATGACCGTATTCATTGCGTAAAAAGAGCTATCAATAGCGGCAAGAACGGGGTGGTCTGCCGCATACCCCGTTTATTTCTATTATGGCGCTTATTTGTATTATGATTGTGTTACGGTTTCCGATTACGCTGGCAGCCGTTAACCTAATCATCATCAAGGAGTAACCGGCGTTATGCCTGCACAACACGCCTCGTCACCTAAGTCTGCCTCTTCCCCCCGGCTCTTTTTCTATGCATTTCGTCAGGCCTCTTGGCGTGGGCTAAGTGGTGATCTGATTGCGGGAATATCGGTTGCTGCTATCGCCCTACCAGCACAGATGGCCACCGCGCACTTAGCTGGTATGCCGCCGATTACCGGCATTTATGCGTTTATTGCCGCAGCGATTGGCTTTGCTATTTTGGGCGGCAACCGTTATCTGTCTGGGGGCGCTGATTCTACCATTGCCCCGATTTTTGCCTCTGGGTTATCACTGATGGCGGTGGCGGGTTCAACCCAGTACGCACATCTGGCCGGACTACTCTCAATACTGGTGGGTGTCATTTTATTGACCACTTACCTATTCCGGCTCGGCTGGCTCGCGGATCTGCTCTCATTTCCTGTCACCATTGGTTTTTTAGCCGGAATATCGTGCCATATTCTGATTGGACAATTACCACAGATTTTTCAAATTCAGGTTGCCAGCGGGCATCTTCTGTCACAACTGTGGAGTATCATTTTACAACTTCCCCAGTTAAATCTGCTTTCAACCGTGATCGGGCTGGGCATTTTTGCGCTGACAACATTCTCTGCCCAACGCTGGCCTCGTCTGCCGGCTGCGTTGATTGGGCTGAGTATTGTTGTGGCCTTCAATGTGCTGTTGCCTTTAACAAACCATTTCTCCTCTTTATCCCAGTACGGGCTGACAATGCTAACCCACGTCAGTGGCCAGAAACCTGACTTTGCCTTTTGGCGCTACCCATGGCATGACATTTTCAGCCTGTTTCCGTTAGCACTACTGGTTGCCATGGTTTGTATCATGCAAACGGCGGCAGTATCACGTACCACAAAAGACAGCGGTGCACCGGTTAGTAAAGATTTTGCAGGTATTGGTTTGGGCTGTATTTTTTCAGGAATGGCGGGAACATTTCCCACCAATGCCAGCCCTGCCCGCTCAGTCGTCACACAAAATTCCGGCGGGCAAAGCCAGTTATCAGCACTGATTGCCGCAGGCATTTTGACGCTTATAGTGGTATATGCTCAGTCAATATTGAGTTTAATCCCACATACCGCACTCGCAGGGGTATTGATGTATGTCGGGCTAAGTATTCTTAAAATCAGTGAGATAAAACGGATTTACCGCGAAAGCCGTGAGGAATTCTATCTATGCATAGCAACACTGTGCATGATTTTACTGTTGCGGATTGAAGTGGGTGTCATGCTGGGGGTTGTGCTCTCATTGCTGCACGGCGTGTTTGTCACTGCTCGCCCGAACAATGCCGAATTTATGCGGATAAAAAATACCACTATCTGGTGGCATTCTGATGCCAAACAGCCAATGGAAACACTGCCTGAGGTGTTGGTGTACCACTTTGCCGCGCCGCTAAATTTCACTAACGCAGAGTATTTCACCCGACAACTGCTGCAACAAATACAGCAAAAACCAGCGATACGCTTGCTGGTCATCGAGTGTAGTGGAATTTTAGATATCGATATGACAGCCGCTGATAAGCTCAAAACGCTAATTATCAGCCTACATCAACGGCAAATTTGCGTCTGCATTGCACGCTTGGAAGCGGTGCGTGCTCGTCAGGCACTGTGGAATACTGGGCTACTTGAGATCCTTCCCGAAGAGAATGTCTTTTATAGTGTGCAAAATGCCATTGATGCTCGGCTGCCACAGGCTCAAACAGCGCAACCTTATCTGCCAAGTGAGTGATCCGCTCAATCTGTGGTATCCCCAAAAAAAAACCGATCTTAGTTAAGATCGGCTTTTTTGTGTCCATATATCTATTTGGCTATTTGCAAAATAAACAAATTACAACGGATCAGCCCGCAAACAAGATACCGCATGACGGAAGCTGCCTTCGAGT
>CAMTGL010000221.1 GCA_947071955.1 uncultured Plesiomonas sp. | reverse complement strand
CCGGGCACCTTAGCGGGTTGTTTCCTGGGTGGATTGCCGCATCTTCCGGCAAAATTATCCGATGTCCACAGCCAAGTAGAGCTAGTACTGATTGAGGATAAAGTCGCTAACAGCCAGTATTTATCAACCTTAGTCAGCAACGGGGATACCCTTCAGGGATCATTACCGCAAGCTATTTTTGGTGCGCGAGTACCGGGAATAGGGGCTAAAAAGCCAGCGATCTGGTATACCCATAACAGCAATAATATCAGTGATGTAAAAACACTCTCGGGGTTAACTCCGGCACAAGCTTTTCGCGGCATAGCTGATATACATGGCACTGCCGTGATGTGGGATGGCGGAACATTTACACCGCAGAACGGGCGGCAAGTCAATCCAGTGCTCAGTGATACGGTCTTTAATCTAATGTCACAAGCCTCAGCGGGAACCACCCGCACACTGGCTTTACAGGAAACACTGCAAAATGGTGATATCCGCCGTTTTGAAACCCATGTAACAAAAGCGGCACATTTGACGCTGTTGCCGCCAGCTGGCCAAGTGTGCCGTGATGAGCGGCTTAATGGCGTCGCAGGCAAACTTTGTACACTGCGTACCGTTAAGGGAAGCACTGTTGCCCGCAGCGGAGGTGATCTGATGTTCACTATACGGGCGCGGGTTGCACTACCACAGGCGCGTTTTCGCGTAGGCTCTCAGTGGCATGCGATTGGCGATAGTGTGCATATTGCCGAGTTTGCCAACAGCCACGCGATAGAGGTATTTTTTGTTCCGCCATCCGCTGTTGAACGTGATCAGTGGCGGGCAGCACATCCGCAACAAAAACTGTCTGAATTCGTTGAAAGTGGTTTTTATTCGGCATCCCGTCTGGCTAAAGGTGACAGATTTAACCTGCAACTATTTGGGTCTCAACTCAACACTCGGCCAAACGTTGTATTGTCACGCCTTGGGTTATTGTCTGTAGAAGACTCAGTGACACATCGTGGATATGTCACCACCCTGAGCGGGCGGGCAGATCAGGCCATTTATGGTGAGATACAACCACAAGGGCGAAGCCGACAAGCCGCATGGTATCTGGAGAGCGGCCAGTTATCGCCATTGTTTCCACTTAGTCGGATCACCAATAATCAACCGGTAAACCTATTTTTTGGTGTGATGGACAGACAGGGGCAAGCAAGCGCTGGGCGCATTATGCCCCGTAACGGCCAAGTGAATCCGGTATTCAGCCCGATAGCACTAACCGGATGGATTAAACAACCGCTGGGTGCACAGCAAGCGCTAATGGCTGAAGGTACACGCAGTGATGGCTCACGTGTAGCATATCGCACCAGTGTTGTTAAAGCGGCAGCTCTGCGTCTAGACAGACCGTTACGCACCGAATGCCGTACCGATAAAGTGGATGGTATTATCGGCCAAACATGTGTTCTGCGTACCATCAGTGGTGAGCATAACGTCAGCAATGGTGGCGATATTCGCTTTATGATCCGTAGCGGTTTTCCGCTTCCTTCTGCTCGCTTTCGTGTTGGTAATCAGTGGCATCATATGGGTGACAGTATCGGTTTGGCTGAATTTGCTCGGGCAAAAACAATTGATGTCTTTATCCCAAAACTCAGTGATCTACATCAGCTCGCTCAGGCTCAGTGGCAGCAAATTATTACACAGGTAGAGATACGTTTTTATTCCAGCGCACGCCAAATCAACGGTGATAGTTTCAGCCTTGCAATGCTGCCAACCAGCATGACACCACCAGGAGAGCATCTACCTGATAACGAAACTGTGCTGGATACAGGTTCACTGGCCGTATTGAAAGTCTCTGACGCTGTGATTACTGAGGGCAAACCGTTAGAGAGTACG
Organism: uncultured Plesiomonas sp.; assembly: GCA_947071955.1. Lineage (GTDB taxonomy): Bacteria > Pseudomonadota > Gammaproteobacteria > Enterobacterales > CAMTGL01 > Plesiomonas. The sequence goes on along the minus strand of CAMTGL010000221.1, from coordinate 1,764 downwards.
GTTACGTTGAGTGATGTTGCCGCAACCAAAATAATTTACCTTAAAACAACATTAGAGAATGCATCGCCTGATGATCTCAATCTTAAACACGTTGAAATTCGGTTGCGTAAAAACGGAAATGTAATGTCGACCGTTGATTTAAGCAGCGGAAAACCGGTGGCAGTGCAGTTACCGGGCAATGCGGAAAAAGAGTTAAATATCACGATTCCTACCGTAGCGGATATGGAAAGCCCAGAACCTGACGAAACTCTAATACTTCAAGCTAGCTTTATTGCAGATATGCATGATGCAAAAAGTGGAACACTGGCCATTATAGATAAACCCTTGCCGAAAGTAGCTTCGGTAAGTGATTCAAAAGCAATGGAAGGCGCGGCACTAAACAGTGAGATACTCCTGACTGACAAAGGGGCGGGGCATACGCTTTATCTTCAGACTGAACTGGGTAACGCAAAAGAAGCAGATGTTGACTTAGCACATGTGACAGTCTCTTTTCAGCGAGTACGAGCACAGATTACGGTTGATCTCAGCGGGAGTAAAATTGCCGCCATTGAATTACCAGAGGTAGTTGATCGTGAGGTTTATGTCAGTATCCCTACACTGAAAGATATCAGTAAAAATCCGGATAAAACATTGGTATTGAAAGGCAGCTTCTCAGCCAAGATGGATAATGCACAACGCGGCACACAAACCATTATTGATATGGCACCTTGGAACATCGCAACAGTTAACGATGTTAATGCCCCTGAGGGAACAACGGCTGTTTTACATGCCACTTTAAATTCCGAAGGGCCGTTAGACGGGCAAGAGCTCTATCTGCAAGAGGTTATGGTTACAGCAACATGGCAAGATGCGGATTTTGCTGATGTGGTGGTTAGTTACCCTGATACAAATGCTCCAGATGATCACGTTAATCTTGTCGGTAATGGCGTTCATAAAGTGATTTTACCGCCGAATGTAGGCAAACATGTGGATGTCTCTGTTTATATTAATAAAGATTCTATTGCAGATGATGGCTACATGTTCCAGATAAAAATGGGTACAACCATTGATATGGCCGGCGGTAATCAGGGGACAGTGATCATGCAAGATAGAAAGGGGGGGTGGGAAGTTCGCTCAGTCTCTGATGCTACTGCTGAAGAGGGGCAAAATGCTACCTCTACCATCAAACTGACAGAGAAAAATTTGGCACATGAAAAAGTCTATCTGCGTACTAAGTTGAGCTCTGCCAGTGAAAGTGATGTCGATTTAAAACATGTAAAAATAAGCTACCCGGGTACCTCTCTGCCTGAGTCTGAGATTGATCTTTCGGGTGGTAAAACCGTGACTCACATTTTACCGGTTGGCATTGCCGATCAGCTTGCTGTCAGTATTCCAACTATCGTGGATGATATAGTAGAAAGCCCTGAAAAACTCTACCTAGAAGCGAGTAATAAGCCGGATATGCTGGTACGTAAAAGCGGCACTATCATGATTACTGAAAGCACGGGTTGGGCATTATCTAAAGTAGATAACAGTGAAAATTATGAAGGGGAAAATCTTATCACCCACGTTCATTTCATTGGTGACAGTGAAACAGGCAGTGAGCCGCTCTACCTGCAAGCAAATTTAGGTACAGCGTCTGAAAATGATATGGATCTTGCTCATGTGAACGTTTCTTTAACTGGGGGTGGAAGCAGCAAGCAAATCGACCTCTCAGGCGGTAAAATTGCCCGTGTAGAGCTGCCGGATCAAACTATCGAAATCAGCATTCCTCTGCTACAGGAT
>CAMTGL010000220.1 GCA_947071955.1 uncultured Plesiomonas sp. | reverse complement strand
GGATCGAGCAGTGTATTGCACTGCTTGCATGGTCAATATTATCTCTTTGGGCATTTTCTGCCGTGGCGCAGCCCGCTAAAACATCCGCTTTATCATTGCCAACACTCTCTGTTAAACAAGCCATTACCCAGCATATTCCTCTTATTGATACCCGCCCTAGTGCCAATTATAACGGCTGGCCAGAGCCTGGTAGTGTGATCAGTGGGCATGAGCCTAATGCCCTGAATCTTGCTGCTATCTGGTTACCTGATCTTAATGATCAGCAATTACGCGAATTACTGGCGAAAAAGAGGCTGGTGGCTGAAAAACCGGTGGCATTATATGGTTCACCGGCTGAAGTAAAACAGGTTCAGCAGCGTTTGGCTGCACTGGGTTTCCACACTATTTATACGTTGGATGATGCGTTGACTGATACAGACAGATTAAATGCACTGCCTCAGTATACTAAACTGGTTCCTGTGAGCTGGTTAGCTGATTTATCTGCCGGAAAACCGGTTGTTAATGCACCGGAAAAAAATTGGAAAGTCATTGCTGTTGAGTGGGGAATGCCAAAGGCGTATTTGTTGGGGCATATTCCAAATTCCGGCTATATTGATACCAACTCACTGGAATCAGAGCCGTTATGGAATAAAGTAGATAACTCGGTGCTGGAAAAGCTGCTTTTAGAGCAGGGAATCACCGCAGATACACCGGTTATCTTATACGGGCGTGAAACTATGGCTGCGGCACGGGCAGCAAATATACTGATGTATGCCGGTGTGAAAGATGTGCGCTTGCTTGATGGTGGTTGGGCAGCATGGAAGAGAGCAGGCTACCCGACCGAGTTAGGGCTACCTAAAGCGGTAACGCCGGCAAAAAGCTTTGGTGCTACTGTTCCGGTTCATCCGGAATACCTGACCTCTTTGGTACAGGCAAAAGAGATGCTGCAGCAGAAAAATACCTCGCTGGTCAGTATTCGCAGTTGGCCTGAATTTATCGGGGAAACCAGTGGCTACAGTTATATCAAAGCTAAAGGGGATATTCCCGGAGCGAAATGGGGCGGTGGCGGCAGTGATGCTAATCACGTAGAAGATCTGCACAACCCTGATGGTACTATGCGTACGGCTGCTGAGTTGCAGGCAATGTGGGAAGAGTGGAATATCCAACCTACTGATAAAGTTGCATTTTATTGCGGTACAGGCTGGCGTGCTTCGGAAGCCTTTTTCTATGCGTGGATTATGGGCTGGAAGAATGTCAGTGTGTATGACGGTGGTTGGTATGAGTGGAGTTTAGACCCTGCGAACCCGATTGTTACCGGTGAGCGTAAAGCACAATAAACAGATAATATTCTGCAATACAGGCACTATATATATAATACCACCATGTAACACTGATATGTAACAAATGGTCACATAAATAATAAAACGGTGTAATAGTACTGACTATTACACCGTTTTTTTCATCTAGTAGGGTGGATAAAGCGAAATTATTTTGATGCTGTTGATTCTGAAGCGAAAACGTGCCAGCCGGCATAAATACGGGTTAGCGTGGTAAACAGACACAGCGCAGAAAATAGGTAGGCCAGCGGACTAAACCATTGAGGAAACAGGCACATTAAGGCAAAGACCAAGATAGTTTCAGTGGCTTCGGTCAACCCACCTAAGTAATAAAAACTTTTTTGCGGATAGCCTGTACTGGCTAATCCTCGCTTTTCGGCAATAATGGCAAACGCCAAAAAGCTGCAACCGGTTCCAATAAACGCATAAATCAGTGTTGCCGCAGCCAGCGCATTTTCAGGTGGGGAATAGAGAGCAAACCCCAGTGGAACAGCAGAGTAAAATAAAAAATCGAGTACGATATCCAAAAATCCCCCCCGATCGGTCGGCGTGCTCAAGCGGGCGACTGTACCGTCAAGGCCGTCAATAATACGGTTAATCAGTATTGCTAAGAGCGCCCATAACGGCAATTGCAATGCCAGTAAGGGGATCACGAAAAGGCCAATGACAAACCCGATCAGCGTCAGCCGATCAGCGGTAAAACCCGACTGTATTGCTCGGTGCGCCAGCCAAGTTTGTGCCGGACGAGTGTAAGTCAGAACGAACCGATCAAGCATTGTGCCGATCCTCTGGGTGCGCTGCGGTAGATGTCAGCATGATGATACGCCCTTGTGGTGGAGTATCTGCGGGATCATGAGTGACCAGCAGTGTGGGAATGTTCCGTTGGGTTATCTGCTCATAGACAAACTCACGTAGTTGTTGTCTGCGGGAGTGATCGAGTTTAGCAAAGGGCTCATCCAGCAATAGAGCATGTGGAGAGGCCATTAGTGTACGTAACAGGCTGACCCGTGCTCGTTGCCCGCCAGAAAGCGTTTGTGGATCACGGTGATAAAAGCCGCTTAACCCTGTTTCTGATAGCGCTTGTTCAATCTCCTCTTGCCGCTCAGCTTTACTTTTTCCCGCCGGAAGTGCAAAGGCCAGATTTCCCCCTACGGTTAAATGCGGAAAAAGCAGATCATCCTGAAAAAGAATGCCTATCTTGCGCTGCTCGGTGGGCAGTAAATCAACCCGAGTGTCGTTCAGCCACAGTGTGCCGCTGGCCAGAAATGCAGGGTTCAGATTGCCAATTATCCAACTGAGCAGGGTGGACTTACCGCATCCGGACGCTCCCATGAGCGTAACAATCTCCCCAGCACAGATATTCAGATTTAATGGGCCAATGTGCAATGCTGCCGTGATTGAGGGCTGAGTCGCGCGTAGAGAGACATTATCAAGCCTTAAGCTGTGTTGGGTAGGTGCGGTGCTCAACGGGTAATATCCTTACATTTAAAATGGCTTTGGTGTGTATCCCAGAATTAGGCTGTGGTTTTGTGCTTTTGTTTTTGTGCAAAACGAGTGGCAAATGCAAAGGCACAAAGGGGTATCAGGGTCTGTAACAGCGCCTGAATAGCCAGTATTCGGCGATTCCCGCCTGCGCTGAGAGTCACAGCTTCGGTTGTGACCGTTGATATTTTACCGGCACCGGCGAACAGTGTCGGTAAGTATTGCGCGACACTGACAGAGACTCCCACAGCGCAAGCCAGTAAAATCGGCTGACGCAGCAGCGGCCATTTGATATACAGGCAACTTCGCCAGTGGCTATAACCTAAAGTCTTTGCGGTGATAATAAACCGAGGGTCAACGGCACGATAAGGGCCACTGAGTATTAACAGCATATAGGGAAAGACCCACAGCAGATGACTCCAGATCACTGCAATATAGCCACCATCAAGCTCGGCATGCAACAGAACCTGATATTGTGCGCTAACGAGCGGTAAGGCTGGAATAATGAGCGGGAAATAGAGCGCTGAATGAAAGGTTTTTGGCCGCCACTCCAGCCAGCACAGCGCAATGGGCAGTGCAATAATCATGCTGATTAGCGCGATGCTTGTCGTATTAAATAGCGGAGAATAGTCATTGTTCAGCCACGCGTGAAGGCTGATGTGAGTTGGCCATAAAGCAGGGAAAAACCAGCCGTCGGCAACAGACCACAGTGCGATGATCAACAAACTAAACCAGCCGAGGGCAAAGGGAAACCCACATATTAGCGGTTGGACAGAGACTCCCACAGCGCAAGCCAGTAAAATCGGCTGACGCAGCAGCGGCCAT
>CAMTGL010000219.1 GCA_947071955.1 uncultured Plesiomonas sp. | reverse complement strand
CTTCCATATTCACACCTCCGCATGCCCTACGAGTAAAGTGTGTGACAAAAAACCAATTAATGCGCGAAATCATGGCCTATTTGACGTTATTTTTGTAAAGAGATCCTATTTTTCATCACGCAATTGCAAAAATGCGACAATAGGTTCTAATTGTTCAGAGACTCTTTCCACTGCCCGATAACCCGCATCTATCGCGGCAGCCGCATGGTGAAAATCGAGGGTCGAAATCTGTGTCACATTAGGCTGAATAAGCACATCTGGTGGGTCACCCGCCATTCGGCTTTTTTTCAGTCGGCTTTCGAGTATTTGCATTGATGATGTCATCACATCTAACGCTGATGGCACATTATTATTTCGCTTTTGTGGCAATATTTTCTCAATTTTATGCCGTAATTTGGCCTGCCAACTCTCATCTTCTGTTTGTGTCAGCTCTATAGGGTATGCCGAGAGCATGTCTATTTTGGCCATCTGGTGCTCTCGCCCCAAATCGACTGCGATGACAAAATCTGCCCCCATCGCTTTTGCCAGTGAAATAGGAACTGGATTGACGACTGCGCCATCCACCATCCATTTTCCATCTAACTGCATAGGGGCGAGTAAACCGGGCATACTGCATGATGCTCTGACCGCTTGTTGCAGGTCGCCTTTCATCAGCCAGCGCTCGCGTCCGGTCTCTAGCTCAGTTGCTACTACCGCAAAGGGTTTGATGCAATCTTCGATATTCTTTTTGCCAATTTTTGCAGCAGCAATGTCAAACACCCGCTCACCACGAATCAAACCGCCTTTTCCCCACTCAAAATCCATCAGCCGGATCACATCCCAATAGCTGAAGTCTTTTACCCATGTTTCCAGTTCGCTAAGCCGGTTGTTGGCGTAAGCTGCACCAACAAACGCACCGATAGAGGTTCCCACCACGATATCAGCTTCTATCCCGCAATCAGATAAGGCTTTTAGCACGCCGATATGCGCCCACCCTTTTGCCGCGCCTGCGCCTAGCGCAATGCCAATTTTTATTTTCTCCATAATTTTATGTATACACTCCTGATTGCCGTAAAATAATCGGCATTCCTGTAATATTTTTATGATGAGTAGATGGAAATGAACGAACAAACACTGTGCCCTTGTGGCAGCCTGCAGACTTTCGCGCACTGTTGTAGCCCGTTGCTCGAGGGTACTGCGGTAGCCCCGAGTGCAGAAGCACTAATGCGCTCACGTTATACTGCACACGTAACGCATAATGTTCAGTATATCATTGACACTTATCACCCTTCTCGGCAAGCACAGACTTTTCGTGACGATATTGTGAATGCCTGTGAACAGGTGACATGGCTGGGGCTGACTATTGTTGATAGCGCAAATTCAGGTCATTCAACATCAAGTCAGCAACCGATTATCAGCCAACCTGTAATAGAAAATGCACTTCAAGAAGATTTTGTAGAGTTTATTGCACAGTTTGAAGAGGCGGGTGTTCGCGGAGAGTTGCATGAGCGCTCACGTTTTGTTCATGAGGCTGGCCGCTGGCTTTATATTGATGGTGTAACACCCAGCCACCTAAAACCGGCCATTCGCATCGGCAGAAATGACCCGTGTGTATGTGGTTCTGGCAAAAAATACAAGAAATGTTGTGGATAATTGTGAGTAAGCGGTAGCCTGATCCTGAATATAGCAGGTTCGTTTTACACAAAAAATCAGCTCCCGCAGATTAAATCATTCACTATTTTTCCGCGTTTAAGGTCTATTTTTGCACAAATAATGGCGCTGTAAGTTGCCATGTTTTTTTCAGCGTTTTTTGTCACGGAATCACTTTGACCCTTGAATCGATTCAGAGTACAAATGTAGACAGCATAACCACACCGACTCGATGGACTGATATGGAACGCAAAATTCTGTTAACCGACTGCCCCGATGCCAAGGGGCTGATCGCAAAAAATACCAACATCTGTTACAAGCATCAGCTAAACATTATCCAAAATAATGAGTTTGTTGATCACCGTACTCGCCGCTTTTTTATGCGTACCGAGCTAGAGGGGATCTTCAATGACACCACGTTATTGGCCGATCTGGATGATGCCCTGCCTGAAGGTACTAAACGCCGTCTGATTGCTGCTGGGCGTAAACGCGTCGTGATTTTGGTGACAAAAGAGGCACACTGCCTCGGCGATTTACTGATGAAAACCTATTATGGCGGTCTGGATGTTGATATTGCTGCGGTGATCGGCAATCACGAAACGCTGCGTGTGCTGGTTGAACGTTTTGATATCCCCTATCACTGTGTCAGCCATGAGGGTTTGAGCCGTGAAGAGCACGATCAACAAATGTGTGCTCAGATTGATGCTTATAACCCAGATTATTTAGTTTTGGCTAAATATATGCGGGTGCTAACACCTGAGTTTGTGGGGCATTATCCGAATAAAATCATCAATATTCACCACTCCTTCCTACCGGCATTTATTGGCGCAAAACCGTATCATCAGGCGTATGAACGGGGGGTGAAAATCATCGGCGCAACAGCACACTTTGTGAATGATAATCTCGATGAGGGGCCGATTATTGTGCAGGATGTGATTAATGTCGATCACACCTATTCTGCAGAAGATATGATGCTGGCAGGCCGTGATGTAGAGAAAAATGTACTCAGCCGCGCACTGCGTCTAGTACTTGATCAGCACGTTTTTGTGCATGGAAACCGCACTGTTGTTCTGTAATCTGCCAATTGATAGTTGATCTTATGCTCTATTCTTACCGGTGCGCTCTGCGTGCCGGTATCTCTGTTTGCAATGAATTGATGCAGCAGCGTGCATCGTAGCAACACAGACATAACTACTCACCGTAGAAATGACTGACCTTCACGCTGAACTTAAGCTGCAATTTGCAGATGGGAAAGTGATGCTTGAGTACGCGCGGCTTGTAGGCAGGTTAAAAACAGTTGTGTGCGGTGATCGGCCGCCTTCGTTGTTTTCTTCCCTTCCAGCTCATCACGCTCGGTATACGACATATTACCGTACACTTCAGGCTGCAAACCGGCTGTATTTTGTGGTGGATAGATAAGCGGATCTGGTTGCAAACACTCAAGCAACCATGTGGATGCCAACCCACCCTGATGAAATGCCTCGGTGCGCTGATCGGCCCACTGCACATCATCTTCATGACCATATAAACGGCTTTTCGGGGGAACCGGTAAATTTAGACTGGCAGTTTGTGTTTGAGGCTCAGGCATCTGAAATTGAGCTTGATCACACACGTTAGCCGACAACATAGCTAAAAGCAGCGAAAAATCTGTACGCTGACCCTGCTCGATGGCTTTAGGTAAGCGGCCATTTAGCTGTAGTTCATCGGTTAATACACGGGTGTCGATACGATCAATCACAAAAATATCCTGTTTTATGTACAAAATAAGTAACGGCAATGCTTCTGAATTCTTTACCTCTTTTAGGCATTTTTTTCTATTTTAATGTACTAAGTGCCTCTATTTTCGGCACTACGCATAAAAAAACAGCGGGTAAACAACTTTTTAGTATTTTTACCTTTACACACAGTGTTCATTTGATATGATGCGCCCCGCTTGCTCTGGAGGGGTTCCCGAGCGGCCAAAGGGATCAGACTGTAAATCTGACGGCTCAGCCTTCGAAGG
>CAMTGL010000218.1 GCA_947071955.1 uncultured Plesiomonas sp. | reverse complement strand
ATATTAGGGTATCTGGCAATAAAAACAGCATGTTACCGATAGCCCATAGGCAGGAAAACACAGTTCTGGATCAGCATATATCTAAAAAAACACGTTGGTATATATGCTAAACGATACATTAAAAGATACGCTAAAAAACCCTATCATGCTGCAAAAGGGTGTAAACAGAAATGACAAGAGCAGGTCGGATATTAGAAGATCACAAAAGGGAAAAAAGAAAAAATAGATATAACACGGGGATAAAGATGAAAAATGCTGACCCAATATAGCACTGAGTCAGCATATTGTAGCAAATAGTATGCAACCGGCGATTAACGCACGATTTTCGCGGTAGCAAATAAACGAGCAAAGTTATCCGTTGTGGTGGTTGCCAATGTTTCAAGAGAAACGCCTTTCAACGTAGCGACATACTCAGCAACATCTTTGACATATGCAGGTTGATTCTCTTTACCACGATACGGCACAGGCGCAAGGTAAGGTGAATCAGTTTCCACCAGTAAGCGATCCAGTGGCACTTCGCGCACCGCTTCACGCAACTCATGAGCATTACGGAAGGTAATAATGCCGGAAACCGAGATGTAAAATCCGAGAGCCAATGCTTGTTGTGCAAACTCAGCCGTTTCAGTAAAGCAGTGGATCACCCCTCCGCACTCTTGTGCGTTCTCTTCGCGCAAAATACGCAAGGTATCATCACCCGCATCACGGGTATGAATAATCAATGGCTTACCCACTTCACGAGCAATTCGGATATGCTCACGAAAAACACGCTGCTGTAATTCAACCGTGTCTTTACTGTAGTAATAATCTAAACCGGTCTCACCGAGTGCCACAACCTGAGGCTCGTCGGCAATTTGACGCAACTGATCAGCATCAAAAGGTGTATCAAGATCAAGCGGGTGCACACCGCAAGAGAGAGAGACATCGTCACGGTGCGCAACCATCGCTTTTAATTGCGGATAGCGCTCCAGTGTAACGCCAACACTCAGGACATGTCCGATGCCACACGCTTTTGCGTGATCCAGCACGGCATCAACATCCTTATGCAGGGTCTCATAATTCAGCCCATCAAGATGACAATGGGAATCGATTAAAAACACAGTGAGCTCCTTAGGGAAATATCTGGCTCAAATATCATGATGTAGCATAAACCACAGATCTGCCAATAGCAGAGGGGTATTCAATGCAGGTGATGTTATCAGCTCATGGCGAACTCGTATAATCTGCTGCAACCAGTGCTGTAAGGTCAAAACACCGATGTGCTGCAATACAGTATCAATCACCGCCAGCATATCGCTGTTAATCCGCACCTGTGATGCACCTAATGCAACCGCACTGGCCTCATTAAGTAAACTGATAATCCATGCTAAATTGTCTGCACAAGGCTCTTTGGCAGTACAGTCCGTCAATGCCAGCATGTTTTTATCCAGTAAAAAATGCTGAAATGCGGTCAACACCTGTTGCCGACGCTGTAACGTACCATTACCGAGAAGTACCAAAGCCGCTAATGGCGCACCGTATGATAAGCGCAGTGCAACCTGTGCCTGCGCAATGTCAGCGGTACTCGGAGGCTGGCGCAGACTCTGATCAGGCCCGCCCAACCACTGTTTCAATACCCAATGCAAAGCTGGGCGTTCACTTGGCACAGCAAAATGCCAGCGCTGACAACGGCTAGTAATCGTAGGTAATAATCTCTCTGACTCTCCGGTAGCCAGCAGAAAAAATGTTGCTGCCGGAGGCTCTTCCAGTGTTTTCAATAACGCATTGGCTGAAGCCTCATTCAGCTTTTCAGCCTGTGAAATCCACACCACTTTCGCCCCGCCCTGCTGGGCATGTGCGTACAACTTTTCACACACCTGCCGGATACGATCAACCCCAATTTGGGTTTTCCCCGCTTCTGGCGTAACCGTATAAAAATCAGGGTGCGTACCTGCTGCAATAAGCTGACAACTGTGGCACTGGCCGCAAGGCTGTTCATCTTGCGGATCGGAACAGAGCAACCGTGTTGACAATGCATTTGCCAGAGACTCAACCCCCATCCCCGGCAAGCTGCTCAATAACAGGGCATGGTGCCCCTGCCCATGCAGGTAAGGCTGCACAATCTGCTGGTAACGAGCCGTTAACCAAGGATAAAGCACTTCAACTCTCCTGCGTATCCAGCCATGCATTTAGCGTATCGCGAATCGAGGCGGTAACTTGCTCTAATGTCTGGCCTGCATCAATGGTTTTGATGCGTGAATCAGCCTTCGCAAAAGATAAATAACGTTCACGGCTGCGTTCAAAAAAAGCCAACGCTTGCTGTTCGATACGATCTAAAGCCCCGCGAGCGCGAGCCCGTTGTAACCCCAATGCAGGATCAATATCCAGATACAAGGTTAAATCAGGGCGAAAATCACCCAGCACTGTATCACGCAATGTTTGCAGCAAGACCGAGTCAATACCACGGCCACCGCCCTGATAAGCCTGTGAAGAGAGATCATGTCTATCCCCGATCACCCATGCGCCACGTTGCATAGCAGGCAAAATAACGTTCTCAACCAACTGAATACGGGCAGCATAAAGCATCAGCACTTCCGCTTTATCCGTCAGTGCCTCTTCAGGATGCCCCTCTTTAATTAAACTGCGCAAACGCTCTGCAAGCGGCGTACCACCCGGCTCGCGGGTAAAAACCAAATCAGTAATGCCTCTGGCTTGTAATACTTGTACAACCGTCTGCTGGGCCGTTGTTTTACCCGCGCCCTCCAGCCCTTCAATAACAATAAACTTACCGGCCACGGTTATTACTCTCTCTTAAGTTGTTTAATGTAGCTGCGCACTGCTTGGTTATGCGCATTTAAATTGGTCGAAAACTGGTGTCCGCCACTGCCATCGGCCACAAAATAGAGATATTGCGTCGTATCTGGTCGCGCGGCGGCTGCCAGTGAAGCTAGCCCTGGCATCGCAATCGGGGTTGGTGGTAAACCTGAAATCGTATAGGTATTAAACGGTGTTGGGGTTTGTAAATCTTTACGGGTAATATTGCCTTTGTAGCTATCCCCCATCCCATAAATCACCGTTGGATCCGTTTGCAAACGCATTTTTAAACGTAAGCGGTTTACAAAAACTGAGCTGACTCGGGTTCTTTCGCTTTCAATAGCCGTCTCTTTTTCGATGATGGAAGCCAAAATCAACAACTGATACGGTGATGTTAACGGCAAATCCGCCGCGCGATTTTTCCATGCAGCTGCCAGCTCTTTTTCCATACGTTTATGGGCGCGCTGTAGAATATCGAGCGCCGATGTTCCCACTACATAGTGATAAGTATCAGGGAATAACCAACCTTCAATATTGCCATCTTTTATACCGATTTTTTCGGCAATCTGCTGTTCAGTAAGCCCTTTTAAATCGTGCTCAATATAGGGTGCTCTGTTTAAAATCGGTAACCATTCATTAAAACGCGTACCTTCAATGAAACGAATACTCAGCTGCACCTCTTTCCCGCTGACCAGCAACAGCAGTAAGTCGCGTACTGTCATATCCGGCTGTAATCGGTAACTTCCCGCTTTATAGCGGGCATACTGTGGCTCAATACGCAGCAACCACGGCAGTAAATCAGCGCTTTTTAGCAGCCCACGCTGCTCAAGCAACTCTGCCAGTGCTATCTGCCCAGTACCCGGTTTT
>CAMTGL010000217.1 GCA_947071955.1 uncultured Plesiomonas sp. | reverse complement strand
TCACTCACCCACTGCGGGTTGTAGACTTTAAAGCCAACACTTGGCCCCTGATTTCCCGGCACCATCAGCTGCACGTGGCCAACCTCTTGCACACGCTGACGGAAGTAGGTCGCATTTTGCAAACAGTGCGCCAAAATGATCTGGTATCCCTCAATGCCCATGTGTTGCAGCGCAGAGAATGCGCCAAACATCCCCGCCGCACCGCGCGAACACTCAATGGTTGACTGTAAATGGGTCTGACCCTGCAAATCATGCTCAAAGTACGAGAAATTTTCTGGGTCATTTTCCAGCGCATGCATATCATCTTTATTGCGGATCATCACCAGACTCGAGGTATACGGTACGTATCCCCATTTTTGGAAATCCACTGTAAACGAATCGGCATACTGTACTTCACGAAAGCGTTCAACATTATGCTGAATACCGGCCAGCGTTGCAGCATTGATCTCTAGCGGGTTTGCTGCAAAATCATAGTTAAGGAAAAACAGCATTGACCAGCCTACCGCTGCATCAGCATGAATGTGCGGTTTTACGGTAATATCGTACTCTTCACATAAGCGGTTACGCAGATCGTACACTGGCTTTATGCGGTCAACACCGAACGTATCGGTAGTGCCCAATGTCAGCATAATCGCCGGTATTTTACAGTGCACATCAAAGCAGGCGCGCATTTGGCGCTCAAGATCGATCAGATCGATATCATTGCTTTGCGTGACTTTAATCCGAATCGTTTTATTGCGAATATCCACCCCAAGCAGTGACAAGTTTGTCATGTTGGAGTAGTGCCCGCCCTGCGAATTGATAATGCGGTAATCTTGATCAACGCCCATACCGTGGGTACGTGCTTCAGGCAGTGATTTACGAATGCCCAGCAGATAGCCATACAGATTACAGAATGTTCCCCCCTGCGTGAAAACACCCGTTGCCTGTTCCGGATCATAGCCCGCCAGTGTTGCCATCTGCCGAATTACGGTTTTCTCTAGATGGTCGGCCATACCCGCATATTCACAATATGCCAAATTCGGGTTAGCCAGTGAACACATCATCGCGCCATATACTGCCGGATCACTGGGCATAGTAATCACGTTTTCAACTGAACTTGGGTTTTCCCAGTCTTTTGACATTGCTGCGGCAAATGTCAGTAGCGGATCTGTGCCCGCACTCGGTGGCTGCATGTGCGGCTGAATCTGGCGCATGCCGTCAATCTGCGCAAACATGGCAGCCCCCTGCGGATAGGCGGCCAAACGTTCGGCAGGTGCTAAATGCTTTTGCCGAAAACCGATAATTTGCTGCAAACCCGGATCTTGATAAATCGGCCATTGTTTGGGATCACGGCTAAAAAACCATGCCATAACTTGTTCATAGCGATCTGAAAAATAAGAAGAAACTGTATTTCCTTGCGATGAATGCAGCAACGCATCGTGTCGAGTCATGAGTGCTTATATCCTTGAATTTACCTTTTCCCGAAAGAGGTATGGGTAGTTAATCCAGCATAATTCACTACAAATTAAGTATAAAATCAAAATAATAATTTATTTATATGATTAAAGTCAGATTTTAAATTCGGAATGGTAGGAAAATAACGATACTTAACACCAAAAACAATTCAGTTTGTAATATTTACCGCTACGCCCCCTTCCATACCTCATCGTAAAGAAGAAAAAGATACTGAAAACAGAAAAAACTCACCCGATGAACACAATTACGCAGAATTTATGCTTGAGTCCTGCGGATCGGCAGGTAACATAAGCAATTATCCTTGCTAGGTGCATTCAGTGCCTAAGAAAAGCAAAAATACGGAGTATGAGAATAGTATGAGCGTAATGCCTGTCGTTGATGTATTGCGTGGCCAGGCCGCGGTTGACAGTGAAGTCACCCTAAAAGGCTGGGTACGAACACGTCGAGATTCCAAAGCGGGGATCTCATTCCTTGCCGTTTATGATGGCTCATGTTTTGATCCTCTGCAGGCAGTTATTGCCAATTCTCTGCCCAATTACGAGAGTGAAGTGCTGCGCCTGACTACCGGCTGCTCGGTTGAAGTCACCGGTACTGTCGTTGCATCTCCGGGTCAAGGTCAGGCCTTTGAGATCCACGCTACTGACGTAAAAGTGCTCGGTTGGGTTGATGATCCTGACACCTACCCAATGGCAGCCAAACGCCACTCTATTGAATACTTGCGTGAAGTGGGCCATCTACGTGCGCGTACCAATATTGTGGGCGCAGTAACACGTGTGCGTAACACGCTGGCACAAGCCGTTCACCGTTTCCTGCATGAAAATGGTTATCTGTGGATCTCTACCCCACTGATCACGGCCTCAGATTGTGAAGGCGCAGGTGAAATGTTCCGTGTTTCCACGCTGGATATGGAAAACCTACCGCTGACAGACAAAGGTGCGGTGGATTATTCACAAGATTTCTTCGGTAAAGAAGCCTTCCTGACCGTATCAGGCCAACTGAACGTTGAAACTTATGCTTGTGCGCTGTCTAAAGTGTACACATTTGGCCCAACGTTCCGTGCAGAAAACTCCAACACCACCCGCCATTTGGCTGAGTTTTGGATGATCGAGCCAGAAATTGCCTTTGCAAACCTTGACGATGCTGCTGCTCTGGCTGAAAAGCTACTGAAGTATGTCTTCAACGCAGTACTGGAAGAGCGTATGGACGATATGGCGTTCTTCGCCGATCGTATCGATAAAGATGCGGTTGCCCGTTTAGAACGTTTTATCAGTTCCGATTTTGCACAAATTGATTACACCGATGCCATCAAGATCCTCGAAACCTGCGGTAAGCAGTTCGAAAACCCAGTATTCTGGGGTGTGGATATGTCATCTGAGCACGAGCGTTATCTGGCTGAAGTTCACTTCAAATCACCGGTTGTCGTGAAGAACTATCCGAAAGATATCAAAGCATTCTATATGCGCATGAACGATGACGGTAAAACCGTTGCCGCAATGGATGTTCTAGCTCCGGGCATCGGCGAAATTATCGGTGGTTCACAGCGTGAAGAGCGTCTGGATATTCTTGATGCACGTTTAGACGAGATGGGCCTGAACAAGGAAGATTACTGGTGGTATCGCGATCTGCGCCGTTACGGCACAGTGCCACATGCCGGTTTCGGTTTAGGTTTTGAACGTCTGGTTGCTTATGTTACTGGTATGCAAAACGTGCGTGATGTGATTCCATTCCCACGTACACCACGTAACGCGGCATTCTGATGCACGGATTGGCATTTAGGCCAATCCGTTTAAGCAGTAAATATACCTCGCGTTAGCGTAAAACAAAAAAAGCCAACATTCTTATGTTGGCTTTTTTTATGTGTATGACATCAGCAAAATATGGATTAGCACCGATACCCTTTTCAGGGAAAAGTTCGCCGCAAGACACAGATCATTACACTCTGTAGCCTGATGCAAACACTGACACTAATAGATTCAATTAGTGACTGGAATCACACCTGCGTAAGTGGGACATTAAATGCAAAGAAAAGTTCCGGCAAAAAACATGTAAATGACTCGCCGGAGCAATACGATACTAAATGAGGAAATAGCATGAAACGTACCGTTCTTGCAGTAATGATCCCAGCAATGCTGATGGCTACCGCTGCAAATGCCGCTGTTATTTACGATCAAAACAACAATAAACTTGATCTGTACGGCTCTGTAACTGGTGACTACCACTTTGCATCT
>CAMTGL010000216.1 GCA_947071955.1 uncultured Plesiomonas sp. | reverse complement strand
GAAACCATAAATGCCCAGCCCTTGGGGTTGGCAATAGCCGTAAAAAAGCCTTGTAGCGCGAGCGCTGTTCGTGAGGTGTGTGTATGTTGACCGGTTTGGGTGGGAATGGCCATTTTCCCTTTTGACTGCCACATCTGAACGCCTAAATAGACCAGATATGCTCCGCCGATAAATTTAAAGATGTGGAAGAGGGTCGGGTAGTTCAGCATTAATGTAGCAACGCCTATCACCGATAAAATAGCAACCAGTGCAACACCGATTAACTCTCCCCACATCATGGAAAATGTGCGGCGCAAACCAACCGACATACCAAGTGTCATGGCGAAAGTCATACACATTCCCGGCGTGACAGAAACAAAGAAAAATGTCGGGATAAAAAGGGCTAAAGAAGCCATATCAATAGAGGTGATCACGCGTGCTTACCTTAAACAGGGTATTTAATACAGTATATGTTGAGAGAGTAACGGTGCTGGTGATGATCATATCCGAAGATTACGCTGGATACTTCCATTTAAGTCAAACTTCCAACTAAGTCGCACTCAGATCAAAATAGTGAGTGTTACAAACACACCGTACAGTTAGCTACACCAGTGGTGGCTATCCGGTATGTTTATCACGTTTTGCTCACTTGGTGTTGTTAGTTTCTTGTCTGATAAGTGCTTTATTTGTATTGTGCCGACCGCTGTTATACAAAAATGAGATTAATTGTCATGAATATAATAAAAACAGGCATTACTACTACGCTGATTGTGCTGAATACGTCACTTGTTTATGCGGCTGAACCCGTTAAATTTCAAGATATCCCTGCCATTATGCAAATATTTGAGCATGCAGGTGATTACCGTAAAAGAACGGTAACATTGGGGCGTTTACCGAATAAAACAGAAATAGGTCAGCATTTCCCTACTTATGTATCAGATGGCCAAGGTGGCTATAAACTCGAGACTACCAATGTTATTACGGATAATGTGATTATCGCACGGATGCCGTTTGCTGTTGCCGGGAATATATTTAATGAATGGTTGGTGCCTAAAGAGAAATGGGCACAGGTGTATGATGGTATGCCAACTGACACCACATTTGCCCGTTTTAAGCGAACGAAAATCATCAAGGCGATAAAAATAGATGAGACTATCCTGAGATTGTTAAACAGCCAAGATCAAAAAACCGCTGTGATCGCCGTAAGCTGGGATCCGAAAGGCATGGTTGTTTATAAAGAGGGGTATCTCGCCGATTATGAATACGGTATCGCACCCGATGAGATGCAGAAAAATTATGAGCGTGTAAAGCAGCGTTAAAATCGTGCGTTTAGGATCAAATAGTGATCTGACATCATTTGATTGATGTTGAGCGAATAATGATTTTTTTTATTACAGTGTTGTAAAAAAATCAGCCGCAATAAGCGGCTGGTTTTCATTAAAGGTTATCAATGTTTATCTTACAGTTGAACTTTAATCGCGAAGTCTTCTAAGTTCGCACCATCATCAATGGCTTTAGCCAGTGATGATGGCATACGGCCTTGGCCTGTCCAAGTTTTCGTATTTCCGTTTTCATCAGAGAACTCATATTTAGCTGGGCGTGGCGCACGCTTGCCTTTACTACTTTTTACTGATGGTTTACCGGCAATATCAAGCAACTCGCTCAGATCAATGCCATCATCAGCCAGCATTTTCTTATAGGCTTCTAGCTTGTTCTTTTTCTCTGCTTCTTCAGCGGCTTTAGTTTCTAGCTCTTCGCGTTTTTCACCGACAACAACAGTCAGTTTTTCCAGCATATCTTCCAGTTCGGTTAGCGTACATTGCTCACGAGCAAATGCACGTAAAGAACGGATGTTAGATAACAGTTTGATAATATCTTCGTTCATGTGAGAAAATTCCTAGGCACAATAGTGAATATCTATAATAGGTTCATTAGAGCGTAACTCATACTTTATGCTGCAGAGTGAGCCGGATATACGCTATAAATAGTGATGTTATTGCTTTGGTATACGTTTAATTCATTTTATATCCAAGTTTTGCTATTAGCAATAACAGTAACCCCGAAAATAGGGATAAAACCTGAAGATAAATCAAACTTATTTGATTGTTACCAGAATTACGCAGGAAGTTGACGGTGTAATTCTCTCTTTTTAGCTAATAGAAAAGTGTACGGATTGTTTGTTACTCAGTGGCTGTATTGGATTTTTATTTATTAGTTATCTAAAAAATGAAAAGGTCTATCTGTTTTTTGAGAGTGAAGAAACAGCACTAACCCTTTTAAGTGATATGCACAGCGCATGAAAATATCACATTGTATAACAAAGCACGGGTTGGAAAATGGTGACTTGCTATTTGATACAAAAGTTTACTATTTACTGTTTATGAAAGAGCATGCAATTCAGAGTGTCATTTTTCTGGTTTTTCAATGATCAACGGGATCTATTTTCTGCGTAACGGTTCTCTGTATGATAATTCTTGGTATATCTATACAGACCGAGGGCATATCAAAATGCGAGGTGAAGAGCAGCGACAGAAAAGGGAATTTAAATAAAAGTGGTGTGGATTTAAGATAACTGGAATAAAAATCTGTTGTTTTTTTAAGATTATTAAATCAATTATTTATTGTAACGCAATGATATATCAGAGTTTTGAGCATTGCATGACAACTTATCCACAGATTCAGGGGAAAACAAAGGGAAAACCTGTGCAGTGTCAGCTGAGAGCGGCATAATGCCTGTATGTGTGGTATGGCAGAAAAAAAACAGAGTAAAAAGGCACATTAGTAATGTGCCTTTGATCAATTAAGCGTTAGTTGAGGGTAAGTATTGGGTTATTTTGCCCGATATTTTTGTTCGCTTTCGGCAAAACGGTGAGACATTGTGGCTGATGGAGGGGCATCAAACACACTGAACAGGATGATAGCTAATGATGAGAGGATAAAACCTGGGATAATTTCATACAGGTTAAACCAAGCGTACTGTTTCCAGATGATGACCGTTGCAGCCCCGATTAACATGCCGGCCAGTGCCCCGTTACGGGTCATTCTTGGCCAGAGCAATGAGATTAATACCACCGGGCCAAATGCCGCGCCAAAGCCAGCCCATGCATAACTCACCAAACCTAATACCCGATTATTCGGGTTAGCAGCCAGTGCGATAGCAATCAGCGCTACCACCAATACCATTAAGCGGCCAATCCAGACCAATTCGGCTTGGCTAGCATTTTTACGTAAAAACGCTTTATACAAATCTTCGGTAATGGCACTGGAACACACCAGTAACTGACAACTGAGGGTACTCATTACTGCCGCTAAAATGGCAGAGAGCAGTACGCCGGCAATCCACGGATTAAACAGTAGCATGGCCAGCTCAATGAAAACACGCTCGCTGTTTTGCATGACATCTGCCGATTGATTGGCATGAGCACTGAAATAAGCAATACCGAAGAAACCTACGGCTACAGCACCTCCTAAGCATAATACCATCCATGTCATACTGATACGGCGGGCATTACGAATCGTATGGTGTGAATCGGCGGCCATAAAACGGGCTAAAATATGTGGCTGGCCAAAATAGCCTAAGCCCCAGCCCATCAGAGAGACAATAGCAACGATATTCAGCCCTTTGAACAGATCAAGGTTGGCGGGGTTTTTTGCTTCAATGGCAAGCATCGAACTATCAATGCCGCCGACGGCTAATATCACCATAACG
>CAMTGL010000215.1 GCA_947071955.1 uncultured Plesiomonas sp. | reverse complement strand
GTGTCGAGTGCCGTATTGAGTTGCGTGACCAGTGCGGTATTGCCATTGTTAACTGCAATGCCAAAACCCTGACCAAAATAGGCTTTATCGGTGATAGGCTGACCGACCGGTGCGAGGTTTTTGTCTTGTTTTAGCCACTCAGCGATAACGGCGGTATCACCAAATACCGCGTCAACACGGCCATTTTTCATATCAATCACTGCATTTTGATAGCTGCCATAGGGCACAGCCTTCAGATTTTTCATTTGCTCATTGATGTAGGTTTGGTGTGTTGAACCGTTTTGTACGCCCACTTTTTTATCTTTCAGTGCACTAACGTCTGCAAATTTACCTTTTTGGCTGATAAAAATGGCTGCGTTATCGTAGTAAGGTTTGGTGAAATCAACCTGCTTTAGGCGGTCATCGGTGATGTCCATGGCTGAAATGGCGGCATCGTAACGGCGAAATTTCAGACCGGGGATCAGGCTATCAAATGCCTGATTGCTGAATGTACACTCCGCTTTTAGTTCGGCACATAACGCCTTAGCCAGGTCCACATCAAAACCGACAATTTCATTTTTTTCGTTGGTCGATTCAAATGGCGGGTAGGTCGCTTCCATGGCAAAGCGGATCGTTTCTGTCGCCAGTGCTGAGGTGCTAAATCCTGCGCATACGCTGCCAGTTAACAGGGCAGCCGTCAGTAATTTTTTCATGGTGAACTCCTTGTAGACAGAAAGTAAAATAGGCTTAGTGTGACAAATATCCCGCAAATTCAGATGTTTTTGGTGCAGAGAAACAGTGTGCATCACCCTGTTCTATAATGTGGCCCTGTTCCATATAAATCACCCGACTGGCGACTTTTTTTGCCACCTCAACTTCATGCGTGACAATAACTTGTGTAATGCCAGTTTGCGCCAACTCTTTAATAATCGAAACCACTTGTGCGGTAATTTCAGGATCAAGTGCAGCGGTAGGCTCATCAAACAGCAGCACTTGAGGCTCCATCATCAGCGCTCGGGCAATGGCCACCCGCTGTTGCTGGCCGCCAGAGAGGTGTAGCGGATAACGGCTGCCATACGGGGTTAAGCGTAGACGCGTTAATAGTGTATCGGCACGCTGCTGCGCTTGATCTTTGCTTAAGCCTAAAACCCGGCAGGGGGCTTCGGTCAGATTCTCTAACACGGTCAGGTGCGGCCACAAATTATACTGCTGAAACACCATCCCTACATTTTGGCGTAACTCGCGCACTGCTTTACTGTCGGGCATTTTTGTCAGGTCAAACCGGTGCCCAGCAATCTGTAATGTACCGTTACGCGGTACTTCCAGCAGATTTAATGCCCGTAATAGAGAGCTTTTACCCGCACCACTAGGGCCAAGCAGCACGAGCGTTTCACCTTGCGGGCAGTTAAAGCTGATATTGTGCAATGCCTGATGATCACCGTAAAAACAATTTACGTCAGTTAATTGAATACTCATGCGCTTTTTATGAATAATGGGTAATTAAGGTGATAGTAAATAGATTTACATAACTATGCAATACATAATTATGCAATAAATAACGGTGTCATCGGTAACGGTTGCAGCAAGAAAACCCAGTATGCATCTACTCCCTCTCTTTTTTGTTTTAAGCCTCTGCGACGCAGGCATTACCCTCTGGTTTGTCTTATTGATTATCTTACACCTTGCGATCTTACATATTGTTATTTTATTAATAGTTATCTTATTCATTGTTTTTATTCGTTATGGATAAACAGCAAATGATTTTTTGTTTGGATGTGGTATCAGACATGCAATTGATGGGAGCAGGAAGCGGAGACTCTCAAGCGCGGTGTATATTCGGTGACAAGTGATAGCTGGTATTGACCACGATAAGGTTATCAGCGGCTGGATGATTTTGCGCATAAAAATATATTAAATATGCATAATTAGCGTTTTTTTGCGTAATGTAGTAGTGGGGTATAAGTATCAAAAATCAAGCTCATTTGCTATGAGTTGCAATAGATGAGTGGTAAGAGAAGCCATAAACAGAGTGCAAAGATAGAAACAACATACTCAGTGTGCTCGGTGTGTGTAGACACTGAGTATGTTTTTGTATCAGCGGTTGCAGTGTATTAACGCTGGCGTTCACGCAGACGTTTGATGACATCACGCAACTGTAAATCTTGATCTTGCAGTAAGACCATCAGGTGATAGAGCAAATCAGCCGATTCATTAATGAGCTCATTTTTATCACCGGCGACCGCAGCAAGTGCGGTTTCAACACCTTCTTCACCTACTTTTTGCGCAATACGTTTTGTACCTTTGGCGTATAAACGTGCGGTGTATGATGTTTCCGGATCAACGGTTTTTCGCGCCATTAATTGCGCTTCAAGTTTACTGAGGAAAATTAGATCCGGCTCAACGGCAACATCTTCAAAGCAGCTATCGGTACCCAGATGGCAGGTTGCTCCGTGCGGTTCAGCTAAAATCAGCAGCGTATCGTTATCGCAATCAATGGCCATTTTGGTCGCCCACAGGATATGGCCTGAGGTTTCGCCTTTGGTCCATAAACGTTGCTTGGTGCGTGAGAAAAAGGTGACCTGTTTTGTCTCCAGCGTTTTTTCTAACGCCTCTTGATTTAGGTAACCCAGCATTAATACCTGACCATTTTGAGCATGCTGGACGATGGCTGGGAGCAGCCCATTCACTTTCTCCCAGTTAATACTTGCGCGTTGCTGTTCAGTTAGCACAATCTGATCTCCACACCCTGTTTGAAGAGGTACTCTTTGAGATCACCAATATTGATGATCTGTTTATGGAATACTGACGCAGCCAGTGCTCCGTCAATATCCGCATCACGGAATGCCTCAAGAAAATGCTCATTACGCCCCGCACCGCCGGAAGCGATTAACGGAACGCGGCACACCTCTCTAACGTATTGCAACTGGCGGATGTCATAACCGCGTCGGACACCGTCTTGGTTCATCATGTTAAGCACAATCTCACCTGCGCCGCGTTGCTGAACCTCATTAACCCAGTCTAGCGTATGCCATGCTGTTGCGCGGGTTCGGGTTTCATCTCCGGTGAACTGATAGACCTGATAGCTGTTGCTGGCTTCGTCGTACCAAGTATCAATACCAACCACAATACACTGCACGCCAAAGCGATCGGCCAGCCGTGTAATCAGCGTTGGGTCAGCCAGTGCCGGTGAGTTGATTGAAATCTTATCGGCTCCGAAAGCCAGAATCTGTGCGGCATCTTCCGCTGTGCGAATTCCACCGGCAACACTAAAAGGAATATCGATCACTTCTGCGACTTTTGACACCCAGCTTTTATCAACGGTACGCCCGTCAGAAGAGGCGGTGATATCGTAGAACACCAGTTCATCAGCTCCCTCTTCGGCATAACGTTGTGCTAGCGGGACAATATCGCCAATAATTTCGTGGTTGCGAAACTGCACGCCTTTGACCACTTGCCCATTGCGCACATCCAAACAGGGGATTATCCGTTTTGCCAGCATGCAATCGCCTCCTCAGTGTTGAATTTTCCTTCGAGTAAAGCGCGTCCAACAATCACACCGGCCACACCGCTACCGCGTAGAGCTCGAATATCAGACAGTGATCCGATTCCGCCGGAAGATTGAAATGCGATGTACGGAAAACGTGCTGCCAGTTCACGGTACAGGCGTACGTTTGACCCTGACAGCGTGCCATCGCGTGAAATATCGGTGCATAACACGTGTTTAAGGCCGACGGTTTGGTACTC
>CAMTGL010000214.1 GCA_947071955.1 uncultured Plesiomonas sp. | reverse complement strand
TAACCAGTTCAAGCCGTGTGGCAGCGCCAAAATAAAACCGACCCATAGTGCTATCATCCATATAGGGAAAGTGCTTGGGAAAATAAACACGCCGGAGCCAGTTAGCAGAAAATCAATGCCGATTCCTAATGCGGATAGCGGTAAGATCTTTAGATCGCGCAGCGGTGTGGGTGTAAGAACTAGATGCAGCAGTACCAGCAGCAGGCAAAGCACGGTCGCGTGGAACTGCACTGCCGCGAGCCAATACAGTTCAAAGGCAAAAAAGTGGGCCCAGCGCCAATATTTAGTGCGTAAGCGGGGCATCGAGAGAATTCCATGCCAGTGGGCTCGGCTTGCAGCCGGTGATATGCACGACACTGATAGCGCGCTCTAAAAATCCGGCTTCACAGTAGGCAAAGTAAAAATCCCACAGACGAATGAACTCATCAGAAGCGCCAAGTTGTTGTATGGCGAAAGCGTGCTCGTTAAAGGCTGCGCGCCACAAATGCAGTGTGCGGGCATAGTGGTGGCCGAAATCGTGCATCTGCACCACATTCAGATCAGTATGGCGGGTGAGGGTATCGAGTATGACGCTCAGGCTGGGAAGAAAGCCGCCCGGGAAAATATAACGGCGGATAAAATCGGTTTGGCTACGGTACACCTGATAGCGTTGATCGCGGATGGTGATCCCCTGAATCAGAAAACGCCCTTGCGGGGCAAGTAGCGAGGCGATTTTAGCAAAGTAACCCGGCAAAAAGGCTTCACCGACTGCCTCAATCATCTCGATAGAGACCACTTTATCAAACTGACCTTGGATATGGCGGTAGTCTTGTAACAATATGGTGACTCTATCTTGCAACCCTTCGGCTTGAATACGCGCTTTTGCAAATGCAAACTGCTCTTGCGACAAGGTGACAGTGGTGACCTTACAGCCATAATGCCGAGCGGCATACATCGCCAAGCCGCCCCAGCCACTGCCAATTTCCAGCAGGTGATCGTGCGCCTGTAAATCGAGTGTCTGGCACAGTGTCTTGAGTTTGTTGTTTTGCGCGTCAGCCAGTGATTGGTTCGGGTGGCTGAACAGGGCAGAGGAGTACTGCATTTCGGGGTCGAGAAACAGCCGATACATCTCATTGCCCAGGTCGTAGTGCTGGGCGATATTTTTGCGCGCGCCCTGTAGGGTGTTACGAGTAAGAAAGTGGCGTAGGCGATTAAGAGGCGCAGTCAGCCAGCGTAAACGGGCTTCGAGCTTATCAAAGACCGCCTGATTACGCGCCAGCAAACGGATCACTTGCACAGGATCGGGGCTACTCCACTGCCCTTGCATCCACATTTCACCGGCGGCGACATCACCGCCCCAGAGTAGTCGGCGATAAAATAGTGGATCATGCACCGTTAATGTGGCGGTGATGCTGTCATCGCGGTGAATCGTCAACCCGCCAACGTGGTCATCATGAATAATTAACGTGCCGTGGGTAATGGCGTGTAAAAATTGCAATACCAGCTTACGGGCATGGCTATTAACGGATGACAGAGTTTGTATACGGGCTGAATCCATACGAGCCTCACGGATGCGGATAAAAACGAAAGCCTTTGAGCAGCATTTTGGCTGCCTGATAATAAATAAGAACAACCACTTTCAGTGTCATCGCCGGAAAACGGCGCAGCAGTTGCCGCGTGCTGGCCTGCGTAACAGGTTGCGCGCGTAATGACAAATGCGCGTGAAATACTGTCTGTCGGGTCTGTTTATCGAGATTGGTTATGCCGACGGAAAAATGGTCGGGATCATAGTGAATCTGCCATTGGTACTGCATATCCATAGGCATAAACGGCGAAACGTGAAAGGCCTTATCCGTATGCACAGCCTCTGCAGGTAAGGGGACCAGATAGTAGTCACGCTCGCCCCAGGGAGTATTCGAAACTTCAGCCAGCAGATAACGCGGTTGCTGTTGCTGCATAAGCAGATAAAAATTGATTGGGCTGAAATACACGCCAAGACAGCGGGGATTACCGATAAATAGCACGGCGACATCGTCATCCAATATTGCACCGAGCTGGCGCGCTTTATCCCGTGCAGCTTGGCGCAGTGAACCTTCACCGGAAAGATAATCGGTGCGGCAAAAACGGAGTAATGGAAACCGCCCTAACTGGCTGGCTACCCAGTTTTGGTGCTCAGGCAGATCATCTAGCCACTTTCCCAGCATATAGATCTGATATTTAAAGGCATTTTTTTTCGGTGATCGGCGGCTGTGCAGTACCTCACCGTGCCAGTACAGGGTGTGCGGCAATGTATCGGCGTGGGTAGTCGGCTTTGTCATGGGAATACTACGCCGAGCTGCCGTGCGATATCGACCGCACTGCGCACGCCATCTTCGTGAAAGCCGTTGTACCAGTAAGCACCACAAAAATAGGTTCGGTTAACACCGGAGATCTGATCACGCTGTTGTTGGGCCAAGATCCCTTCCGGTGTAAATGTTGGGTGGTGGTAACGTAAGCGTTTGATAATACGATCTTTGGCAATAGGGAAATGTGGGTTTAAGGTGACACAAAAGGTATGTGCAGACGTTATTCCCTGCAAAATATTCATGTTATAGGTGATCTGCGGTAACGCGTGTAGATCCGGTTGCAGGCGGTAGTTCCAACTAGCCCATGCCAAACGGCGTGCAGGTAATACGCGGGTATCGGTATGTAACACAGCTTCATTTTCTGCATACGGCAGTGCGCCGAGGATATGCTGCTCATTTGGCGTTGGCGCATCTAGCAGTGCTAGTGCCTGATCGCTATGGCAGGCAAAGATCACTTTATCAAAGGTGTGAATTTCACCACCGGCTTCTATCTGCACCGTATCGGGTAATCGGCTCACGCGCTGTACGGGTGTGGATAAACGTACCGTGGCGCGTAACTCTTTCATCAAGGGCTCAATATAGTGGCGTGAGCCGCCTGGGATAACGTACCACTGCGGGCGGTCTGCCACATTCAACAACCCGTGGTTGGCAAAAAAACGCGCGAAAAACAAAAAAGGGAATGCCAGCATTTGCTGCATGCTGGCTGACCAGATAGCGGCACCCATCGGCAAAATATAGTGTTGCTGGAAAAAAGAGCTAAAGCCGTGGCGATGTAAAAATGTGCCGAGTGTGGATGTATCGTTCGCCTCTATTTGGTGCAGCTCGGCGCTCGCCAAGCGGTTAAAACGCAAGATCTCAGCAATAAAGCGATAAAACGCTGGGCTTAATAGATGGCGGCGACGGGCAAATAGGGTGTTTAGATTGTGCCCGTTGTATTCAAAATCATTGTGACCACAGACCGAGAAACTCATTTCGGTTTTTTGTGCTTTGACACCGATGCGAGTAAGTAGCTGATTAAACAGTGGATAGGTCCGATCGCTAACTACGATAAAGCCGCTGTCGATGCAGTATTGGCGGCCATCTAGCGCGATATCGTGGGTGTGGGTGTGGCCGCCCAAACGTGATTGTGCTTCAAACACGGTGATATCGTAATGCGGATCGAGCAAGTGAGCTGCTGTCAGCCCTGAGATTCCTGAGCCGATAATGGCGATCCGTTCCATGGATTATGTCCTTTTTAATAAGCGGGCCAACCAGCGTTCCGGTAAAAGTTGTAGCAGCTTCAGGCTAAGAATAAACAGCGCTGGAAAACTGATGATGGGCCGACTTTTTTCAATTCCCTGAATGATGTGTGCAGACGCGGTTTCTACGCTGATTATTCCCAACATCGGGAAGGTATTTTTATCGGTTAACGGGGTTTTGATAAACCCCGGTTTGACTAATAG
>CAMTGL010000213.1 GCA_947071955.1 uncultured Plesiomonas sp. | reverse complement strand
CGTGCGCGATCATTGTGGGATAGCAGCCTGCAACACCAACCTTCGGCAGATAGTGTAGGTGCAAATAATAGTGCAGGTGCAAAAAACGCGGCTACACAGTGGGTTGGGCCGGAAAATAGCGCGCTGATCACGGTTTCGCGTACGCTCACCTTACCCGACTATGCGTACCCGCTGCGTTTGCAGGTCGGGCAGGATGAATCCTCACTGCGCCAGACATTGGCACGGCTGACCCACAGTTTTTGGGGCGTATTACTGGCACTCGGCCTTGGTGTGGTGGTGATTATTAGTGCGCTGATCAACTGGTCACTGCGCCCGTTACGCCGTATGCAACAGCAACTCTCTCAGGTCAGAATGGGTGAGCAAGAGCAGCTCAATGGCAAGTTCCCGCGTGAAATTGCACCGCTGGCCGCTGATCTGAATGCACTGCTGTTCCATTACAGTGAATTACTGACCCGTGCTCGTCACCATACCGGCAATTTGGCGCATGCGCTAAAAACCCCGCTGGCGGTGCTCGGCAACCAGATAGCGCTGCTGCCTGTAGACCAGCGGCAGCCAATACAGCAGGTATTGGCGCAGTTACAACAGCAGATTGACAGCCATCTGGCGCGTGCCCGCATCGCGGGGGCCAATAATATTCTGGCCGTGCGCTGCATTCCGGCGTTGCGATCTGATCGTATTATTATGGCGATGGAAAAAATCTATGCAGGGCGGGGCATTGCTTGCATCAATGAGCTCGACAGCGATCTAGCATTGGCCGTGTCGGATGATGATTTTGATGATATGGCCGGTAATCTGATTGAGAATGCCTTTAAGTGGGCAGATAGCATGATAACGATCAGTGCCACCGAGCAGCCGGAATCATTGATGTTGGTGGTTGATGATAACGGCTCAGGGCTGGATGAAAAGCAGTGTCAGCAAGTATTACAGCGTGGAGTGCGGCTTGATGAAACCGTCGCTGGCAGTGGTTTGGGGCTGAATATCGTCAATGAGATGGCACGTTCATATCGCGGAACACTGCAATTGCAACGCAGCCCGCTGGGTGGGCTGCGAGCAATACTGATATTACCCAAGGCGCGTACGGTATCGTAACCGTTGGTTTTTCGCGATTGGCCGTAGTTACTGCACCATCGCGCGTGCTGGGTGAGAGTTCTCACGCTGCATTAGCCACAGCATCCAGACCGTCAGCAGGGTGCTACAGGCGGGCATCGCCATCCAAATACCGTTAACGCCCCACAAATAGGAAAATACCCACAAAAAACCACCAATAAGCAGCAGTTTCCCGCCGGTCAGGGTTGAGGCCAGCAGCGGTTTGTTTACCGCCTGAAAATAGGTTGCACCCACCAGTAACAGCCCTTCCATCGGTAAGCCCCAGAAGTAGCGGTAGATCCCGTTAACCGCTTCCCTGTTCAGCGCAACATTGTCACCGGCAAACAGCTGAGTAACCAGATGCGGGAAAATATAGAGGAGTGCCATGCCCACAATGCCTAATCCGGCAGTAATACCTAATGCTAGATTTCGTATTTTGCGCACGCGATCTTCCAGACCTGCACCCGCATTAAAACTGGCAATCGGTTGAATACCGAGTGCTATCCCCTCAAAAATCAGGTAGAAAAAGGCCTCGGCATAGCTGACCACACTGTAGGCAGCCACATTCAGGGCGTTACCCACACTCATAAATGCCTTATTGTGCAGCGCGAGTACCACTGACAGATAGAGATACATCAACAGGCTCGATGTGCCTAAACGCAGGATCTCTGCAATCAATGCTATGCGGGGGAGCAGTGCCCGCCATGAGAGGCGTAACTGGCTGCGTTTTGAGCAAAAATGTGCCAGACATAGCCCACCGCTGATCAGTTGTGACAGCATGGTGGCCAGACCTACACCGGCCAGCCCGAGCGGAATAATGGCCAGAAAGATGTAATCAAGTAGCACGTTTAGCGTACCACCAAAAATCATAATGTAGGTGACCCGCTTTGGCTCTCCATCATTACGCAGCAGGGCTGAGAAACTCATTGAAAGCATCGCTGAAAAGCCCAGCAGAAAATACCAACGTAAGTACTCAATACCCGCCGTAAATATATCACCAGTAGCGCCTAGCCAGCGTAGCATAGTGCCACCATAGGTTAGCCCAATTGTGCCGATAATGATTGCTGCGGCAATCACCAACACCAAGGCATTGCCGACAATATTTCTTGCCTGCTCAATCTTCCCCTGACCCAAACGCAGTGAAACCAGTGATGATGCACCCATTCCGATCATAGCGCCAATGGCATACAGCACTGATCCCACCGGATACGCCAGCATAACTCCCGCAAGCCCTTGCTCGCCTAAATAGTGGCCGACAAAAATACCGTCAACGGTAACGTACACACCACTGATCACCATGGCGGTAATGGTGGGCAATGTATAGCGCCAAAACAGCGTTAACAGCGGTTCGGTGGCTAGCGAAGTATCATTTTCCTGTGGCGGTACGGCAGTTGAAGTCATGGTTATTGGCTCGGTCGCGTAATAAGTGCGTGATTAACGGATTAGCATAATGAGCAGAATAATCTGCATATTTCGGCGGAATTGTAGCAAATTTACCAATAATATAGGCGTAGTTACTGATTAAAACATCACAAACAGTCTAAAGTTCTGCATATCTGTATTGCTGTGCAAATAACCGAGAGAAAACCAGCGTAATTCACGCTAAAAAATGTGATATACAACATATTCAGCTGTTTAGTTCTGATCATGAATAAGCATTTTGCTCTGCTTTCTGTTTTAATCATGACAACGTTATTTTATGAATAAAATCAGTGAGGTTACTGGATGTTTGGCTACTCACCGGTACCACAAGTTCGTTTATTAACTGAGCGGTTAGTTGTGCGTTTGGCACATGAAAAAGATGCAGTGAAAATAGCTGAATATTACCGCGAGAATCGTGATTATCTGCAACCGTGGGAACCGATACGTGATGCCGGCCATTTTACAGTCAGCGGCTGGAATGCCCGCTTATCACTGATCTCTGAATATCACCGACAAGGCGCGGCGTTTAGTTTTTTACTGCTGGATCAGGCAGAATCACGTGTGCTGGGTGTTATTAATTACAGCAATATTATTCGTGGTGTATTTCAGGCCTGTTATTTGGGTTACTCACTGGGAAAGCAGTTTGTGGGAAAAGGGCTGATGTATGAAGCCTTAAAAGAGAGTAACCGGTATATGCTGGAAAAGCAGCAACTTCACCGAATTATGGCCAACTATATGCCGCATAATCAACGTAGCGGCAATTTACTGGCTCGGCTTGGTTTTGAGCGGGAAGGTTATGCCAAAGAGTATTTACTGATTAACGGTATGTGGCAGGATCATATCATGACTGCGTTGACAAACCGCAGCGGGAAAGGCTGCGCATAAATCAGATTATTGTGCTAATAATAACAAGACTTTCAGCAAGATAGAGAGGTTTATGTGAAGATTCAACTAACGGCTTATGAAGCGCGGGTGATTGGCTGTTTGTTAGAAAAACAGGTAACGACACCGGAACAATACCCTTTATCACTGAATGGCTTAACCACGGCCTGCAACCAAAAAACCAACCGAGATCCAGTGCTCGAACTGTCAGATTCAGATGTACAAAATGTACTCGATGATCTGCTGAAAAAGCGCTTAATCCGAGATTTGTCAGGGTTTGGCCACCGAGTTGCAAAGTATGAGCACCGGTTTTGTAACTCCGAATTTGGTCATTTAAAGCTAAACCCGCAGGAGTTTGCACTGATTTGCACCTTGCTGT
>CAMTGL010000212.1 GCA_947071955.1 uncultured Plesiomonas sp. | reverse complement strand
GCAAAATCAAATGCTCTCTCCGGCATCAAGCCGATAGCCTAAATCATATACCCGCTGCGTTCGCACCTCTCCGGCTAAACGAGCCAATAGTGATTCGGCTGCAAGCTTACCCATTTCACGTCGTGGTGTGTGCACACTAGCGAGCTTGGGCATAATGGTCTGCCCGATATCATGCCCGTGAAAACCGGCTATCGCTACCTGTTGCGGAATAGCAATGCCCAGACGCTGGCAGGCAAAAATAGCCCCCACAGCCAAGTCATCGTTAGTGCAGAAAATACCATCGGTATCGGGATAACAGCGCAGTGTTTCTTCCAACAATTCAGCACCCAACGAATAAGAAGACGCGGCTTCAGTCATCACATGCCGCGCTTCTATCCCATATGCGGCCATTGCACGAATATAGCCATCAAAACGCTGCTGCGTCCGCACATCCATCCGAGCGCCCAGATACACTATTTTGCGATAGCCTTTTTGCAGCATCAGCGTAGTCATATCAAAACTGGCCGCTTCATTATCCAGCCCCACAGCCAGTTGAATGCTGGGTGAACGGGAATCCATAATCTCGACAACCGGAATACCCGCAGTTTCAATCATTTTTAGCGTACGGGGCGTATGGTAACTTTCCGATAAAATCAACCCATCAACATGGTATGAGAGTAATGAGGCTATCCGAGTCTCTTCCACCGCAGCACTGTAACCATAGTGCGCGAGCATGGTCTGATAACCTTTTTGCTCCGTCACCGATTCAATGCCACGCAACACTTCCGAAAAAACTTGGTTGGTCAACGAAGGCAGCAATACACCAATAGCCTGACTTTTTGCGTTCGACAAAATATCTGGTGCACGGTTGGGGATATATCCTAAATCCTCAAGGGCATCGGCTATTTTTAGCTGAATAGGGGCAGAGACTTGTGAAGGGTCACGCAAGTAACGGCTGACCGTCATTTTCGTTACACCGACGACATCCGCTACATCCTGCAGGGTTGGACGTTTTTTCTTCATTTTCTCTACAAATCAAGGATGATGTTACATGTAACATAGCATATTTCACTGATTCAACCCATAAATTTACGAATAAAATCACCTGTTATTAACAATAATATCTGGTTTTCATTATAAATATGCTGGAAAAAGCATCGTGACAACAGCGTTAGCGGTAGTGTTAACGGCTAACATAAGTGCACTTTTAAGGGCAAGAGAACATTGTTGCACTCTATTTTTTCCTTTACATCCTTTGTTTCAAGTTGTTATTTTTCTGTAATCTCTTACAGTTAGTTACTATTATTCGTTTATTTTTAGCAAACTCTGACTTAGTTAAGCTATCAAAAGAACTTGAATAGCTTTTACCAATAAGTTAGTAATATAACGTATTGAATAATTTATTTTATATGATATTAAGAATTTATAAATTGTTTTACTGACTTACCAAAAATAAGAGCAATCTTATTTGGTCTTATTTAAATTCACTATACAGATCGCAAAATTAAACGCATTAGGTAGTCATTCTGCTGTTTCAGGTGAAATACTAAATGCATACTGTAAATGAGGTTTTTATATGTACACCACACCCGACCACCAGCCTTTCTTTACACCGGAAGAGTACATGCAAAATGTAAGTTTCTATATTCCTGGCCGTGAAGTCCCTTTTTTCGACCAGAAAATAGATGATACTGTAACAGTACCGATGCAAGATAGGCATGAAATTACCATGATCATCGGTATTGAGAACATGGAAGGGAAAGTCTACCGTGAGATTACAGCCCATACTTTTGATGGTTTTGCTGACCTTATTGCTCAGTTAGCGCATTTGCATTTAATTGATGTATTTCCCGCCAGCTACTATGTCACCAGTGGTTATGACAGCCGCTTGCGCTTTGCACATTAACCCGTCGCCGCTTCGTCTACGCATGTGCTTTTGATAGGTACTACACGTCAAAAAGATATTTATCACTGTAAAATAGGTTTAGGTTTTCAGTAAACGTGTTTTCAATGAGCGAGTATTGAATCGCTGCATTTATACATTTCATTATACTTATAGAGCTAACATATTCAAAAAATGCAATAATCTAAAACAATATGAGCATTATTTCCTTAATGGCTCTCTATTTAGCTATTGATTTATACCATTCGTGATTTAATAGCTGACATTTCCAGATAAAAAACACATATATCTTTCACTGTAATGAATTAATGATGAACATAAGAAAAAACACTGGCATCCGAATCCATCCTCAGTAATAAAAAAACCAATCCAATAAATGAATTAAATAAACCATAAAAACAACAAGGTAAGGCAATATACTTATTGATAATTTATTCATTTTATTATCTATTGCATCTTATTACTCATTTCAAACTCACTGCGTTTTAAATTTATGCCGCCGACTACCGGCCTCTACTCAGTCATTTTTCTTAACACTTTCCATGGAAGGATGACAGCTGTTGTTTGACACATTCGATTTCATCTTTTTTTACCATAAAAATCATGTAATTAAATAATTAACCTCACCATTTTGTTAAGGAGTGTTTACATTCCGCCACAGCAACAAAAATATCGGTAATATTAACGGCTATGTCATATTTATAACGTAAAAATATCCATCAATGCCGATAGTTATGGAGCTTTGGGATGATTAATGTGGATGATGTTTTAAACAAGTATATACCGACACTTCCGCAACACACGTGGCTTTATCGCCCGGTGAGTGCGGTACTCAAAAACCTGCTGCATGAACAGGATTTACACTCATTCGCACATGATTACCCTAGCGTTACCGGTTTTCAATTTGTTGAGCAAGTGCTTAATTACTTTGATTTTAGTACTGTGGTGAACCCTAGCCAGCTTGAAAACATTCCCATAACCGGACGTGTTGTTTTCATTGCAAACCACCCCATCGGATCACTCGATGGTTTATCCTTGTTAAACTTAATTGGAAAAACGCGACCTGATGTCAAAATAATAGCCAATGATATGCTGCTACAAATTGCGCCATTGGCTTCACTACTTCTGCCGGTGAATAATATGGGTGGCCGAACTCCCAAAGAAAATCTGAGCCACATCCATCAATGGTTAGAACAAGAAGGCGCACTGATTATTTTTCCTGCGGGTGAAGTATCACGACTACGGCCCAATGGCATACAAGATACGCTCTGGCACAGTGGTTTTTTACGGATAGCCAGTCGGGCACAAGCGCCGGTGATCCCGATTCATATCACCGGTAGAAATTCAGCCGTTTTCTACGGTACATCTATGGTGTACAAACCATTGTCTACTCTGCTGCTTGTGCAAGAGATGTTTAACCAAACCCATAAAGCGATTCATGTTCGTATCGGAGCGCCAATCCCCTATCGTCATTACCACTCACTTTGCCACCTTCCTCTGAAAACACGAATCAAGCTATTTCGTAAACACCTTTACCTAATAGGTCATGATAAAAGCGGTATCTTACCGACTGAAATTGCAATTGCGCATCCTGAAAATCGTCAGACACTGCGTCAGGCAATTTTTGCCTGTGAACCATTAGGTGTCAGCAATGATGGCAAAAAGATCTATTTGTACCGTTATCAGCCCAATTCACCGGTTATGCGGGAAATAGGCCGCTTACGCGAACTATCATTTCGTGCTGTAGGTGAAGGCTCTGGTCAACGCTACGATATTGATGGATACGATAAACACTATCTACACATTGTGTTATGGGATGACAATGAGCTTGAGGTTGTAGGTGCGTACCGTTTATGTGATACGGCGACGACACTACAGGAAAAAGGCTTAGAAGGTATCTACACGCAC
>CAMTGL010000211.1 GCA_947071955.1 uncultured Plesiomonas sp. | reverse complement strand
TGGTTCGAAATGCTATCCGGCGCAAAGAGCAGGCTGAAGACAGGGATCAAATTCCACTCTGGTATGATAAACAACTGGCAAAACTGGCTGATGCCGCAGGTAAAGCGGATAAAAGCTAATATACGGCAAAAAAAGAGTGCTCTCTCTATACAATTTAAATAAAACCAAACAAGTACCCAGCTTGCCGGTACACATAAACTTTATTTATACTTGACGCTTCCCCATTTCCACGGGGATAAACCAAGTCTGAATTTAGTTTATTTTTACACACGTTCCCCACATTCGTGGGGATAAAACGGTATTACAGAAAGTGATTCGTACACATTGATATTTTGGTGATGACAGTCTTGATTTCTTTTCTTTGCAAACCTTAAGAAGCTAATTAGAAGAGGAGATCTCTTCATCCACCCAGCGCAATAGTTGTTTTACGGCGCGCGACAAAATTTGATTTTGACGCACAATATAACCCAAGTGGGTGGTCGAAAAGCGCGGCAACGGAGTGATCCGTGAACGTAAATTTAACTTAGGGTGCAATGAAAATTCAGGCACAATCGCCACACCAAAACCAGCCTCTGCCCAATCAATTTGAGCATCAACACTTCCCACTTCCATAACCCGCACTGGTGGCAATGATAAACGTTGTAGCGATGCATCAATCAGCGCCCGCGTGCGGGTATCGTGTCCCAGTAAAATCAGAGTAGGTAATTCCGCCGAGGCCGCCTGCTTGGTAGCAAGCACCACCGTATCGGTTTGTTCATCAAATAATAATCCTTCACCCAAAGCACACCATTTAACCGGCTGCAACGGGGTAAAGTGCAGCGGCTCACTGCGCTTTTGAGCCAATACAAACCCAAGATCTGCTTTACCCGATTTAACCAGTTCAGCAGCCTGATCTGAAGTCGAGTTATATAGCGTAAGATCAATACCCGGAAAATGCTGCTTAAAGCGTTGAAAAGGCCGAATCAGCAGTAATCGTGAAATAATGTCGCTAGCCGCAATTGCCAATGTGCCCTGACTTTGGCTGTTTAATGCATTCAAATCAGATTGGCAAAGCTGCAACTCTCGCAGCGTATTATCTGCACTCAGCAACAACCGCTCACCGGCCTGTGTTAACCGAAACGGGCTACGTTCAATTAACTTTGCCCGTGTTGCAGTCTCCAGATTTTTAATATGCAAACTGACATTAGGCTGTGTCATGTGCAGCTCAGTGGCCGTTTGACCAAAATGTTTCAAACGAGCCAAGGTACTGAAAGTGTTTAGCCAGTGAATATCAAGCATCTTGCCCTACTCTCTTGCAGAAGGTTTTATCCCTTAATTATATGGAAAACTTATCGGAATGATAAATATAATTAATTTTTCTAATTCCTTAATTCATCTTAGGATAGAGCCATTGTGTGTGAGGAGAACTGATTATGTCGTCTATTGTTGTTGTAGGTGCAAACTGGGGTGATGAAGGCAAAGGCCGTATCGTCGATTATTTGGCAGACCAATCTTCTGCCAGCATTCGCTTTCAAGGCGGCAATAACGCCGGTCACACCGTAGTCAACAGCTTTGGTACTTTTAAACTGCATCAGCTGCCAAGCGGTGTGTTTAACCCAAATTGTCTGGCCGTATTAGGCCCAGGTATGGTAATCAGCCCTGAACCTCTGACCAAAGAACTCGCTGAGATCAAAGCTGCCGGTGTTAACGTCAACATGTGCATCTCTGATCGTGCAACACTGTGCTTACCACTGCACGCACTGGAAGATACCCTAGAAGAACTACGTCTGGGTGATGGTGCATACGGTTCAACACGCCAAGGTATTGCGCCGGCATACGGCGATCGCGTGATGAAAAAAGGCATTTTGCTCGGTTGGTTAAAACAACCTGAAGTGCTGCGTGAGCGTATTCAATTCCTATTGGATTGGAAACTTCCACAGCTTAAAGCCCTGTACCCAACGTTCGAATTTAGCCAAACGGCTGATGAAATGGCAAACTGGCTGCTGGAAGTGTCTGAACCATGGCGTGATGCTATCTGCAACGTGACCGAGCCACTTAAAGCACTGCAAGCACAAGGTGAGAACCTGCTGTTTGAAGCACAGTTAGGCGCTGGCCGTGATCTGGTTTACGGTGAATACCCATGGACAACGTCTTCTAACGTAACTGGCGCTTATGCGGGTATAGGCAGTGGTCTGCCAGCACTGCGTCCTGAGCGTATTATTGCCGTGGCTAAAGCATTTAGCTCGTCAGTAGGCACAGGTACGCTAGTCACCGCCATGGAGCACCAAGATGCATTCCGTGAAGCCGCCAATGAATATGGCGCAGTAACAGGCCGCCCACGTGATATGGGTTACTTTGATGCAGTTGCTACACGAAATGGTATTGAGATCCAAGCTGCAACCGAAGTTGCACTGACTAAGCTTGACTGCCTGAGTGGTCTGCAAGATCTGAAAATCTGTGTGGCTTATGATGGCGAGCACAGCCAAAACCCAATCTGGCCACAAACAGCGGCACTTGCCCCGGTTTATGAGCAGATGGAAGGCTGGAGCGAAGACATCACCGGCTGTCGTACGTTTGAAAGCCTGCCAAAAGCAGCACGACAGTATGTTCTGCGCGTTGAAGCACTGATGGGTGTACCGATTAACATGATCTCTGTCGGCCCAGAGCGTGATCAGATGATCGAGCGTTAATACATAACGCAGTTGTTCAGAATATTTCAGGATTTTTACCTGAGTAAAAACAGCTGAACAAGCAGACTGAAATAGACAGAAAGCCACTGATTTTAATCAAATCAGTGGCTTTTTTTTTAGAATAGCCCCTCATTTTTATCCCCACATCACGTAAATTGTAGAGTTAAAAAGTAGCCTATACTAAATAGGGCACACTCTAAAATAATCAGATAATTGATCACATTTACTCATTATGAAAAATTTAATTTCAGTATTTAACCCTACAAAACAAACAGATAACAATCATCTAATAAAGGTATATTTAGCAAAATAGAACCTATGCTAATCAGCACGATATTACCTGCGGGATTATCACACAATGTCATATTTTTTCAGAGTTACGATAACCGTATTAACGATGTTTTTAATGTCCGGATGTGATACTTCAAGTGACGGTATGTTACTCTCCGCACCCAAAAAACCATCGTCAATTCGGATGACCTTCACACACAATGAAATTGCTCTTGGTTTATCTACAGATTTACAAGTCACCGCACATTATGATGATGGTTCATCTAAAAATATTACAGGCATGGTAAAAACTGAAATATCCCAGCCAGATAAAGTTATCCTATCTCTTAATCAAGATAAAAACTCAATACAAATCAAAGGTGTTCAAGAGGGATATATTCTTTTTCGTGCATTTTTTGAAAACTATGTCAGTGAACCTACAACACTAAAAATCACACATAAAAATATTCAGCATGTACAGATTACACCTCCTGAGTCGTCTGTACCTATCGGTTTAAATCAGCAAATGCAGGCAACTCTTCTTTTTTCTGATCATTCGATACAAGATGTAACGAATGATCCAGCGCTAACATGGTCCGTTGATAACCATCAACGCGCTACTATTGATAATTCAGGAATGGTGATGGGATTAAAAACAGGACCAGTTATCATCTCCGCATCAGGCAGTGTTGGCGGTAAACACACTAAGTACAGTGTTAAACTAAATGTTACTGACGCTATCATAACCGCTTTACAGGTTAGCCCCAATAATATCAGTTTACCTGTGGGCCTAAGTCAACAGATGCAAGCTGATGCATTACTTTCTGATCAGTCGGTGATTAATATCACAGCACATCAGAACATCAC
>CAMTGL010000210.1 GCA_947071955.1 uncultured Plesiomonas sp. | reverse complement strand
CATCTGCGCTCGATTAGCCCTGAACTGCTGTGGTTGTGGCAGGGGGATACCACTGTTGCGTATCTGCATGAGCACAATGTCAAAATTTGGGATGAATGGGCTGATGAGCAGGGCAATTTAGGGCCGATTTACGGAAAACAGTGGCGGGCATGGGGGAGTGCTGATGGCCGTACCTTAGATCAACTGAGTACGGTGGTTGAGCAGCTAAAACAAGATCCCAACTCGCGCCGGATTATTGTGTCAGCATGGAATGTGGGTGAGCTTGATCAAATGGCTCTGATGCCGTGCCATGCGCTGTTTCAGTTCTATGTTGCCAATGGCAAGCTCTCATGTCAGCTGTATCAGCGCTCTTGTGATGTATTTTTAGGCCTGCCATTTAATATTGCCAGTTATGCATTATTAACCCATATGCTGGCTCAACAGTGTGATCTGGAGGTGGGTGATTTTGTCTGGACAGGCGGTGATACTCACCTCTACATGAATCATCTTGAACAGGCTGAATTGCAGTTATCGCGTACCCCGCGGGCACTGCCAACACTGACAATAACACGTAAGCCTGCTTCTATTTTTGATTACCGATTTGAAGATTTTGAGATCACCGGTTATGACCCGTATCCGGCAATTAAAGCGCCTATCGCAATTTAATTTTCCCTTTACAGGGGGTTAATCGTTTTTTGTACTACCGGTTATTCAACAATCGGCTGCTCAAAAATCGGCTATTCAAAAATTGATTGCTCAAAAACAGAGAGATCAAAAAAGGCGCTCAGTAGAGCGCCTTTTTAGTCTGTGTCATTCAGTATGGCTGTGCATACCGATATTCTGATGTTAGCGGGTTGCAACCAGCAGAATACCCGGTAAAACAAAGAACACCCCACCCAGATATCCGAGCACCGCTAAACGGTTTTTGATAGCCAGATTTGCTAGCCCTTCAGCCGCTTTAACCGGTAAATTCCGCAGCCACGGTACACCATAAATCAAGCCTACAGCCAACACGTTAAATGTTAAATGCACCAGAGCAATCTGCAGGGCAAACAGCGCATTGTTGCCTGATACGGCGGTCGCGGCCAACAGTGCTGTGATACAGGTACCGATATTTGCGCCCAGCGTAAACGGATAGACTTCACGCAGCGTCAGCAAGCCATTACCAACAAACGGTACCATTAGGCTGGTGGTAGTAGAAGAGGACTGTACCAGTACGGTAACGGTCGCACCTGAGGCTATACCGTGCAGCGGGCCACGGCCAATCGCGTGCTTTAACAGATCTTTTGCTCGCCCAACCATTAGCCCTTTGAGCAACTTACCCATCCCGGTGATAGCACAGAAAATCAGAGCAATACCCATCAGTGCCATAATCGTACCAGCAAGTGTCGGTGATAAATCAGCGAGCATAGATTTGGTTGCGGCAACAATCGGCTTGGTCAGTGGTTTGATAAAATCAAAGCCTACAAAATTGAGGTTACCGGAAGCGGAGAACGGTGCGACTAACCAACTACTGATCTTATCGAGGATCCCGAAGGCCATCTCGAGTGGCAAGAAGATAAATACCGCAAGTAGGTTGAAAAAGTCATGGATAGTGGCGCTGGCAAAGGCACGGCGAAACTCGTTGTTACAACGTAAATGCCCTAAGCTCACTAAGGTGTTTGTTAGAGTAGTACCAATGTTCGCACCCATGATCATCGGAATTGCGGTTGCAATTGGCAATCCACCGGCAACTAAACCAACAATGATAGATGTCACGGTACTTGAAGATTGGATCAGGGCGGTTGCCAGCAAGCCCACCATTAAACCGGCCAGTGGGTGCTCGGCAAATTCAAATAGTGCTTTGGCATGATCGCCGGCGGCCAATTTAAAACCATCGCTGACCATCGCAACGGCGAGCAGTAAGCAATAGAGAGCAATAAACAGCGCCGACCAAGATAATAATGTAGTCAGAGGCGAAGGTGTCGTTGTGTGTTGTTCAGTAGGCATCTTGCGCATTAATGAATCTCTGATGTCAGATTTATTGCAGAGAATCCTAACGTTGAAATATTACAGATATATTTCAAAACAGAAAAAACCTTCAAAATAGCAGGGTGAATAGGATATTAAGCGCATATTTGTGATAACGGGCAGATAATAACGTGGCAATTGAACTATTTCTTAGACAAAACTGTTAATAAATAGGCTTAATGTTCGGTTTTTTCGATGTAAATCATCAATAGAAACGATTTTATCGAGTTTGTATTCTGTTTTACACTGAAAATAAGACAACCGGCGTATTTTGCGCTGTGTAACTGCATAAAAATAGAAATACTGGAGTTCCCAATGACCGATATGATTCGTCAGTTTTTACGGCTGGAGTCAGCCGGAGGCATCTTACTGATTATCGCCTCAGCGCTGGCGCTCGTGCTTGCCAATACCAGCCTTGAAGGGATCTATGATCAGTTTTTGGCTATCCCTGTCGTCGTACAATTTGGCAGCTTACTGATCAATAAACCGTTGTTACTCTGGATAAATGACGGTTTGATGGCCGTATTCTTCCTGTTAGTCGGTTTGGAAGTTAAACGTGAAATGCTCGTTGGCGCGCTGAACAGCAAAGAAAAAGCTGTTTTTCCGGCCATTGCTGCACTGGGGGGTATGCTTGCACCGGCCCTGATTTATCTGCTGTTTAACGGCGATCATGAAGTCGCGCGCGCGGGCTGGGCTATCCCTGCGGCAACCGATATTGCTTTTGCTCTGGGTATTATGGCGCTGCTGGGTAAACGTGTTCCTATCAGCCTGAAAGTCTTTTTATTGGCGCTGGCAATCATTGATGATTTGGGTGTCATTGTCATCATAGCGCTATTCTATACCAGCAACTTATCGCTTGCTGCGTTGGCCGTTGCCATTGCCTCTACAATACTATTGATAGTGATGAACCGGCGTGGTGTTGCTAAAATAAGCTGGTATATGGTGGTAGGCTTAGTACTGTGGGTTAGCCTGTTAAAATCAGGCGTGCATGCAACATTAGCCGGTGTGGTATTGGGCTTTTGTATTCCACTTAAAGCACAAGGTAAAAGGCCGCTTGAGCATATCGAACATAGCTTGCACCCATGGGTTGCTTACCTGATATTACCGCTGTTTGCATTTGCTAATGCCGGCGTTTCGTTAAAAGGCGTATCAGTAGATGCCCTGACATCGGCGCTGCCATTGGGTATTGCTGCTGGCTTGTTCTTAGGTAAACCGTTGGGTATTTTCTCTTTTAGTTTCCTCTCCGTGAAGTTTGGTTTAGCCAAATTACCTGATGGTGTGAACTTCCGGCAGATCTTTGCGGTATCAGTACTGTGCGGTATTGGCTTTACTATGTCGATGTTTATTGCTTCCTTGGCATTTGAGCATGCGGGGATGGAGTACGGTGTCTATTCACGCTTGGGAATTTTGATAGGCTCCACACTGGCCGCCGTGATTGGCTACAGCTTATTACGGATATTTCTGCCGACAGTGAAAAGATAAATTCTCATAAAATGTCAGCTATTTGCAGGTAGCCATTCCTGTGAGCTGGCGGCATACTGATGCGGCATCAGCCAATATAGAGAGGGGCTATGTCGCATTTAAACTTTAATCACCTGTACTATTTTTGGGCCGTATGTAAACACGGCTCAGTTGCTAAAGCAGCCGAAACGCTGTTTATTACTCCTCAAACGGTAACCGGTCAAATTCGAGCACTTGAACTGCGTTTTAACGGAAAATTGTTTAAACGTAACGGGCGCGGATTAGAACCAACTGAACTTGGTCAGTTGGTTTTTCGTTATGCCGAAAAAATGTTCTCTCTAAGCCAAGAGATGCTCGATAT
>CAMTGL010000209.1 GCA_947071955.1 uncultured Plesiomonas sp. | reverse complement strand
GAAATAGAGTATTTTGCTGGTGAGGTGTCAGACATTGCGTGATCCCTGTGCTTATTCCATACAATATGGCAATTTTATCAGTAGCATTATTGATAAATGAAATGACTAAATATTTCAACGAATTACAAATTTGTCTTATCAATTTGTGTATGAGATCGCATTTATAGAAAGAGAAGAAGCCGCTCAAAGAGAGAATTACCGGCTTCAACGCGTAGATCTGGTCAAAGTATACGGCTCGTTCAGCCGTATTTGTTAGATGTTATGTTACTTATTGATTGTAGATATAGCCAAATCATATTCTGGATTTTGTGTTTTAGGTACAGCACGCGCTCGCCCGTTAGGATCAACAGCAACATAAGTAAATATAGCTTCCGTAACACAGTAACGCTGGCCAATTGGCTCACTAGAAACTTTTTTAACCCATACTTCCATTCTAATTTTCATAGAACTATTACCAACATGCACAGCTTTACCGTAACAACAGACTACATCACCAACTGCCACTGGCTTAAGGAAGGTAATACCATCAACGGCGACAGTCACTACACGCCCATGGGCTATCTCTTTTGCTAGAATTGCGCCGCCAATATCCATTTGTGACATGATCCAGCCACCAAAAATATCACCATTCGGATTGGTATCGGCAGGCATCGCTAAGGTGCGCAGTAACAGCACGCCTTCGGGTTTGCGGGGTTGTTCAGTCATACAGTGATCTCAATTGCTCGCGGGTTAGCCCGGACAGCAGCAAACCCCTCAAAAAGGGCATGGTGCAGGTACTTGGGAACTTACAGCCTGTGTGTTTAATTTTGTGAGTGGTGCACAACGTCAAAATTCAGGTATACAAACAAGGCTGTAGTAATAAATGCTGCAACAAATTAGTAGAACTTGAGAGCAATGTCGATAAATTTTGTCAGTAAAAATACTGACGGATTTACCGCTACCCTTGCTGACTGAGGTGGGTGATCACAATATCAGATGATACATGTACATAAAATGGCATATAGGCGCTGTGGAACTCTGCTGAATGTGAATAATTGTGCTAAAAATTATAGGTGGGTATCAAAGGAGATAAGTAATGACATCGTTATACAATTTTGAATTAACAGATCTGGCTGGCCGTGCATTTGATGCGCAATCTTTGAAAGGGAAGGTAGTGCTGATTGTTAATGTGGCAAGCCGATGCGGTTTTACTGAGCAATATAAAGGGTTAGAAGCGCTGTATCGAGAACTCTCTTCGTTAGGATTACAAATCTTGGCTTTTCCTTGTAATCAGTTTGGTGAACAAGAGCCGGGGTCTGCTGAGGAGATCATGCATTTTTGTTCATTAAACTATGATGTTACGTTTCCCATTATGCAGAAAATTGACGTAAATGGTGAGCACTCTCATCCGTTATACCGTTGGTTGAAAGCTCAAAAGTCTGGCTTACTGGGTCTAGAGGCGATTAAGTGGAATTTTACAAAATTCTTGCTTGATGGAGAGGGGAATGTTGTTGAACGTTATGCGCCGCAGACTGCACCAGAATCTTTACGTTCCGATATTATTAAATATCTAAGCAAGACGGCATAACTTTCTGTTAAATGTCATCTATTTTGTATTTTATATAGATTTTTAAGATTTTAAACCGTGCTATTTACTGATTGTTTAGGTTTTCTTAGCGGAAATGTGTAACTTTCTTTGAGATAAAAGAGAAGGTAACGTTATGATATTTAGTGATTTATCTTTATGATGAGCGCTAAAACGTAACAAAACGGGCGATATATCTGTCAAGAAATAGTGACACATGCCTTCATCTGCCGCACATAGCGGGGTATTATCCATTGCATACGAAGTTAAACATCGTAAAGGTCAGGAAGATATGCGGCTGGAAGTGTTTTGTGAAGACCGAGTAGGGCTAACGCGTGAGTTGCTCGACTTACTGGTAGGGCGAGGGATTGATCTTCGTGGTATTGAGATTGATACCTGTGGTCGAATTTACCTAAGCTTCCCTGAAATTGACTTTGAAAATTTTAGCAGTTT
This sequence comes from uncultured Plesiomonas sp., assembly GCA_947071955.1. GTDB lineage: Bacteria > Pseudomonadota > Gammaproteobacteria > Enterobacterales > CAMTGL01 > Plesiomonas. The sequence goes on along the minus strand of CAMTGL010000209.1, from coordinate 1,810 downwards.
GATGACCGAAATTCGGCGCATTACTGGGATTACGGATGTGCGTAAAGTTCGCTTTATGCCGGTAGAACGTGAGCATACTGAGTTAAAGGCTTTAGTGCATGCACTGCCTGATCCGGTATTTTCAGTAGATGTGCGTGGTCGAATTGATCTGGCAAACCATGCGGCGTTAGCACTCTTCGCTATGAATGAAACACAGCTGCGTGATGAGAGTATTCAAACATTGCTGGCTGGTTTTCATTTTCAGCGCTGGTTTGAGCAAGATAACCCAGAGGTGTGTCTTGCTGAGCATATTGAGGTACGCGGGCAAGATTATCTGATGGATCTGACTCCCGTGTATATCACCCACGACGACGACCCGCAGAAACCTTTGCTTGCCGGTGCGGTATTGATGCTGCGTTCATCGGCAAAGCTCGATTATGTATTACAGCCGGTGAATGTGCATGATGAAGATAGTTTTTCTCATGTACTGGCTGATAGCTCAAAGATGAAGCAGGTTGTGTTACAGGCAAAAAAATTATCGATGCTTGATGCGCCTTTGTTGATTGAAGGGGAGACCGGCACAGGAAAAGAGATGCTTGCGCGAGCTTGTCATTTGCGCAGTGCTCGTGGAAGCCTGCCATTTTTGGGCTTGAATTGTGCAGCACTGCCTGATTCTGTTGCGGAAAGTGAACTGTTTGGCCATGCACCAGGGGCATACCCTGGTGTTGTAGAGAGTAAAAAAGGCTTTTTTGAACAGGCTAGTGGTGGGACTGTTTTTTTAGATGAAATTGGTGAAATGTCATCTCAGATGCAGGCCAAACTATTGCGTTTTCTGAATGATGGTACGTTCCGGCGCGTGGGTGAAGATCATGAGGTGAGTGTTGATGTTCGGGTCATCTGTTCAACACAACGTAATTTACTTGATCTGGTGCATAAAGGCGTCTTCCGGGAAGATCTCTATTACCGTTTGAATGTTTTGACATTAACAGTTCCGCCTTTGCGTGAGCGCCAGTTAGATATTCCTGAGCTGGCAATGATGTTTATTACGCAAATTGCCCATGAAATGCAGATCGAACGGCCTATTGTTGTACCTGAGTTGATGCCATTTTTAACACAATACGCTTGGCCGGGAAATGTTAGACAACTGCGCAACGCTATTTACCGTGCGTTGAGTCAGCTTGATGGGCATATGATGACACCTCAGTGCATTGATCTTCCTGAGCTTGAAGCTGAAATCAGTGTTGCAGATGATCAACTGACGGGCTCATTGGACGAAATAACCAAACGTTTTGAACGTTCGGTATTAACCCGTTTGTATCGGAGTTACCCAAGCACGCGGAAATTAGCGCGGCGACTGGGCGTTTCACATACTGCAATTGCAAATAAATTGCGTGAGTATGGTTTAGGTAAACATCACCATGATGAAGCAGAGAAGTAGGTTGAAATATGACCTATTCAGGTAATGTTAATTTTGTTTTTAAATGGCCGTGCGTCACTGACATTCGTTAGCCATTCTACATTGCTACCATGACAACCACATGAGTTAACAATCCAACATGGGATTTTAACGATTGTGGTTTTTTTGTGTTTAATTCTTGTGAAAACAAAGCATTGTAAAAATTTTGTATATAAATTGATTTATTCTTTTATCAAAATAAATATACGTTATTGGGAAAATCACTTCAGTAGGTTAGCGCAACCGTGCACTCTATATTATGCTTAATAAATTATATTTTTGAGTAGGCAGTCGAGATAAAAATACGCTCAAATAATGAACTTAGAGAGTGAATTCAGGGCTGGGTTGTTATTTTTTATCGTAAAATATCTTTTG
>CAMTGL010000208.1 GCA_947071955.1 uncultured Plesiomonas sp. | reverse complement strand
CACCTTATCTGCACTTTCAGCATGGGAGAAACAGACCACATACCGTATCAGTGAAGATGAAATTGGGTATATTGTGATTCATATTGGTGTTGGGCTTGTCCGGCATTATAACATCGGATACGAACACTATCCGACAGCATTACTGGTGTGTGATTCGGGTAAATCAACCACTCGAATGCTACAAACCATTATCAAGCGTAAATTTCCAGAGTTAGTTATTAAACGGCTGGAATCACTGAGTGATTATCAATGCTTACCCTGCATTGAAGAGGATTTTGTTATCAGTGCCATGCCACTGCCTGCAAAAGATAAACCTGTTGTGCAACTGACCCTGTTTCCAAGCGATTACCAACTCGAAGAGATCGGCCACTTAATGCAAAAAGATCGCATTAAACCGTATGTGCTCGAGCGTTTTTTTCACGAACAGCACTTTTGTGTTCTGCAGCAAGAGACCACAAAAGATCAGCTATTTATGCAGTTGTGTAAACAGCTCGAAACCGAAGGATATGTCAATTCAGATTTTTACCCATCACTGGTTGAACGTGAGAATATTCTGTCGACCATGCTGGGTGAAGGTATTGCTCTGCCACACTCACTCGGATTACTGGCAAATAAAACCACGGTGTTTACTGTATTATCACCACAAGGCATTGAGTGGGGGAAAGGTGAAAAAGCACATGTCATCTTCTTGCTGGCTATCAACAAATCAGAATACGAAGAGGCCATGGCGCTATATGAGCTATTTGTCATCTTAATGAACGATAAAAAAACCAAAGCCTTGCTTACTGCCCACAGTTTTGCGCAATTTAAACTGATAGCGCAGAGCAATCTGCATTAAAAGTAATCAAATACAGACTAAACATGTCATTTTTTGCAAAATAACTTAAAAAAAAGATGACAGGGATAGGTAAAGCGGTTATAGTTCCGCCCGCTGTTTCGGGATGAATATCTCGTCACTGCTGGTGAATCACTGGCAGAGATCGTTTAACCTCACTGGGTGAGTTCACTAAACGGTAAACAGGTGTTCAATTCCTCCTTAGTTCAGTCGGTAGAACGGCGGACTGTTAATCCGTATGTCGCAAGTTCAAGTCTTGCAGGAGGAGCCACATACGAAAGCCCCGCTCATTGAGCGGGGCTTTTTTATTGCCGCAATACCCGCTAAAGCGCTATTCTTCCTGCCTTAAAAATTACTTAGGGTGTGAAATGACTACGCAAAGCCCAGATAACAGCGCAATCCTTCGTGCATCATCAATAAAACAGTGGGTTGAACCGATTTTAGTCCTTGCTATGTTAGGGCTACTTTTTGGCTATCTTGGCCATGTGATGGGATTGTCGGCAATGGTCAACACCCTGTTCAATACCGCACATCAGCTACTGCTAAACACCATTCTTTTTATTATGGGGATCACCGTTCTCTCCGGAGCCTTGAGCCAATTACTCAGTGAATTTGGGGTGATCCGCCTGCTCGAAGTGCTACTCGCCCCTCTAATGCGCCCGCTGTATTGTTTGCCGGGCCGTGCTGCACTGGCTGGATTGATGACCTTTTTCTCTGATAATCCAGCGGTCATCAGCTTGGCAAAAGACCCACGTTTTCGGCGTGGACTACGCCCGTGGCAGCTGATCTCACTGACCAACTTTGGTACCGCTTTTGGGATGGGGCTGATAGTGGTCACCTTTATGGCAACGCTACAACTTAACTCACAAGAAAATACCGTCAAAGCTGCACTACTTGGGCTAGCTGGTGCATTAATAGGTTCAATCGTCAGTACCCGTCTAATGCAACGTATGATTAGGCCGCTGGTCGGTGATCAGCCGCTTGATGAAGCCTCACCGGATCATAGTGTGAATAGCACACCCACCCTATCGCCGGTCTCATCGTCAACGACATTACCCGACGGCCACTCACATTGTGCGCCAGAAAATAGTACCGCTGAAGATACTGCCCCCATCTGGTTACGGGTACTCAACGCCCTGCTTGATGGCGGGAAATCCGGGGTTGAACTGGGTATGGCGGTGATCCCCGGCGTACTGATTATCAGCACCTTTGTCATGCTGCTGACCTTTGGCCCTAGCGCACAAGGTTATACCGGAGAAGCATTTCAGGGGGTTGGGCTACTGCCGGTACTGGCCGGAAAAGCCGGCTGGCTGTTTGATGCCTTGTTTGGCTTTAAACATCCGGAGCTGATCGCATTTCCAGCGACATCACTCGGCGCAGTGGGTGCGGCGATGTCATTAGTACCGCCTTTTATCAGTAAAGGCTTTATTTCCGGCAACGAAATTGCGGTCTTTACGGCCATGGGTATGTGCTGGAGTGGATTTTTAAGCACCCACACCGCCATGCTCGATGCACTGGGGTATCGTTTTCTGACCTCACGCGCCATTATTGCACACACTCTTGGCGGCTTGGTGGCCGGTATCAGCGCACACCAGTTGTACATGTTGTTTGGCTAGCGTAACTCATACACCGTTTTAACATATCCCACATGAATGACCTTACCGCCTCGCTCACACTGCCCCCCTCGTGAGCAAGGTGGTTATCCCCTTTTTGATACCACTCAACAGCCACATTTGCATGATAAATGTAAGTAAGCGTATTTTTGTAATACACTTCAAATTATAAAACCCTATATACAGTATCTTGCTTATTATTTGTGAGCCGCATTGGTATCTTTTTTATGAAAATCCTCCACTTTCTGCTCGGCCTGTTTGTTGTTTTTGTTCTCGCCCTGCTTGTCAGTAAAGATCGTTCAAAGATCAAGACTCGCTATATCGTTCAACTGATTGTGATTGAACTTTTCCTGTCCTATTTTTTACTGCACTCGTCAATCGGGCTGGATCTGGTTACCGGTTTATCGGATGCGTTCAATAAATTACTGGCATATGCCGCTGACGGTACAAACTTCGTGTTTGGGGGGTTACTCAATGTCGGTGAATTTAGCTTTTTCCTGCAAGTACTGATGCCAATCGTGTTTATTTCAGTATTAATAGGGATCTTGCAACACATCAAAGTGTTACCCGTGGTGATCCGCTTTATCGGCGTGCTGTTGTCAAAAATCAACGGTATGGGAAAAATTGAGTCATTCAATGCAATCAGTGCCATGATCATTGGCCAGTCAGAAAACTTTATTGCCTATAAAAATATTCTCAGCCGGATCTCAGAGCGGCGCATGTACACCATGGCGGCAACCGCAATGTCGACCGTATCAATGTCAATTGTTGGCTCATACATGCAGTTGATTGAACCGCGTTATGTTGTGGCCGCACTGATTTTAAACATGTTCAGCACCTTTATTATTTTGTCAGTCATCAACCCGTATGACAGTAATGAAGAAGATGATTTGATGGAAATAGAGTCAGAAAACAGCTCGCTGACCTTCTTTGAAATGTTGGGTGAATATATTCTGGCCGGTTTTAAAGTTGCGGTAATCGTCGCGGCAATGCTGATTGGTTTTATTGCACTGATCTCAATGATTAACCATATTTTCAGTGCTCTGTTTGGGATAAGTTTCCAAAACACGCTCGGCTACCTGTTCTACCCCGTTGCTTGGCTGATGGGAATTCCGCACACCGAAGCACTGCAAGCAGGCAGCATTATGGCTACAAAACTGGTCACCAATGAATTTGTGGCGATGATGGAGCTGAAAAAACAAGCCATGACCTTATCACCGCATACCATTGGGATTATCTCGATTTTTCTAGTCTCTTTTGCCAACTTTAGCTCTATCGGGATTATTGCCGGAGCAGTCAAAGGGCTAAACGAAGAGCGCGGTAATATGGTCTCACGGTTTGGCTTACGTTTGCTGTATGGCTCAACACTGGTCAGTGTAC
>CAMTGL010000207.1 GCA_947071955.1 uncultured Plesiomonas sp. | reverse complement strand
TAACAGAACAACCGCAACATCAAAGAACAGATGAAGTGCACAGATAAAGCCGTTAATGTTAATCGCACATTTAGCGCGATCTGTACCGAATTTACCTAGCAGTGTTTGTGCGATGCGATCAAGCGCACCGGTGGTTTCCATCACTTTACCAAACATTGCGCCCAGCGCGACCACTACGGCAACAAAGCCCAGTGTTCCGCCCATCCCTTTTTGGATGGTCGCAGCAATATCAGCCGGATTCATACCAGAGAATAAGCCGGCAATCATAGAGACCAGAATCAGAGCAACAACCGCGTGAAGCCGAACTTTCATTACTAAAAACAGCAACAGGAGGATAGATCCCGCGGCGGTCATGATCAACGACATATCAGACATAGTGTTCATCCTAAGTGAGCTGTGTTTTACATCACAGTTTTTGTAGTTACGGGTAACATGTTACCCGTAACGTGCTATCGTAGAAACAGGTGAATACAACCAAATTCCAAAATTGAGATTGAGGTCAAACTATGGCAGGTCGCAGCATTATCGTTATGGGTGTTTCAGGGTGTGGTAAGTCAAGTGTGGGCTCTGCACTGGCTGATGCTTTGAATGCTAAATTTATCGATGGTGATGATTTGCACCCAAAAGCAAACATCTTGAAGATGAGCGCAGGTAACCCTCTAAATGATGATGATCGTGCGCCGTGGCTAGAACGTATCCGTGATGCGGCGTTTAGCCTTGAGAAGAAAAATGAAACCGGCATTATTGTCTGCTCTGCACTGAAGCGTAAGTATCGTGATATGATCCGTGAAGGTAACGAGAACGTCACCTTTATTTTCCTCGACGGTACTTTCGAACTGATTTTCGAACGTCTGAGCAAGCGCGTAGGTCATTTCCAGAAAGAAGGCATGCTACAAAGCCAATTTGATACGCTGGAATGCCCATTGAGCACCAATGAAAGCGGTATCTTGCGCGTTGATATTGATGCAGAGTTTGATCAAGTTGTTGAGCGTGCCGTCATTGCAGCTAAAGAGGTTCACTAATGCACCCAGTTATTACCCGAGTCACTGCTCGGATTGCTGAACGCAGCGCACAATCTCGTGCGCGTTATCTCGCACAAATTCAATCTCAAGCTGCACAAGGCAAGAATCGCGCAAGCTTAGCCTGTGGCAACCTTGCCCACGCTGTAGCAGCCTGTTCTAGCCAGCAAAAAGGCCAGATCCTTGACATGACCCGCGCTAACGTGGGCATTGTCACCGCATACAATGATATGCTCTCTGCACATCAGCCTTACCAGTTCTATCCTGACCAAATCAAAGCTGTTTTAGCCGAATTAGGCCACAGCGCACAAGTGGCTGGCGGTGTTCCCGCTATGTGTGACGGTGTAACACAAGGGCAGCCGGGCATGGATATGTCTCTGTTCTCACGTGATCTGATTGCACAAGCTACCGCTGTATCACTGAGCCACAATACGTTTGATGCCACCCTACTTTTAGGCATTTGCGATAAAATTGCTCCCGGACAACTGATGGGTGCACTGGCCTTTGGCCATCTGCCAACGGCATTTATTCCGGCTGGCCCAATGCCAACTGGCATCAGCAATGATGAGAAAGTCAAAGTCCGCCAGAAATATGCAGCCGGTGAACTTGGCCGTGATGCATTACTTGATATGGAGTGTGGTGCATATCATGCGCCGGGCACATGTACTTTCTACGGTACAGCCAACACCAACCAGCTGGTATTTGAAGCGATGGGCCTGATGTTACCGGGTTCTGCTTTCATCCCACCCAATACTGAACTGCGTAATGCACTGACCGATCATGCTGCCCGTAAAGTGGCGGGCATGGTACAAGGCGGCAGCGAGTACCGCCCGCTGGCTGACGTGCTTGATGAGCGCTGTATGGTCAATGGTCTGATTGCCCTGCTAGCCTCTGGCGGCAGTACTAACCACACCCTGCACATGATTGCCGTTGCTCGTGCCGCTGGCCTGATTGTCACATGGGATGACTTCAGCGAACTTTCTGATGTTGTACCACTGATGACCCGTGTCTACCCGAATGGACCGGCAGATATCAATGCCTTCCAAGCGGCTGGCGGTGTTCCGCTCTTGCTGCGTAAGCTGGCCGAGCGTGGTCTGCTACATATGGATGCCACTCCAGTATTTGGCACGATGGAAGACTACCTGAGCCTTCCGACACTGGAAAATGGTGCGCTAGCATGGCAGCCGGTGATGGAAACGCGTGATCCGGCCGTTATCGCGGAAGGTGACAGCGTATTTAACGCGACCGGTGGGCTAAAAGTGCTGTCAGGTAACTTAGGCCGTGGCGTGATTAAAGTCAGTGCCGTTGCCCCTGAGCACCATATTGTTCGAGCTCCGATTGAGATTTTCGAATCTCAGCACGATGTAGAAGCAGCTTACAAAGCTGGTACGCTGAACCGTGATGTTATCGTGGTCGTTCGCCACAACGGGCCGGGCGCAAATGGTATGCCAGAGCTGCATAAGCTGATGCCAATTCTAGGTAATATCCAGAAAGCCGGTTTTAAAGTGGCACTGGTCACTGATGGCCGTTTGTCTGGCGCATCAGGAAAAATTCCTGCGGCTATTCACGTGACTCCGGAAGCGAGCAAAAACGGCCCTCTTGCTTATCTGCAAAACGGTGATGTCATCACGCTTGATGCCACTCAGGGTACATTAAGTACCGATGCCGATCTGAGCCAGCGCGCAGCATTCCACCCAGATTTAACTGCCGAGCAGACAGGTTTTGGCCGGAATTTGTTTAAAGTCTTCCGCGAGCATGTTTCCAGTGCGGAAACCGGTGCAACGGTGATTGACTAAACCACATGATTGAACAGCATAGCATTGTGGTTGATCGGGTCACGATCAATCCGTGAATTGCCTTCGCACTTCATTTATTATGCTATTGACTCTGCGCGCACCCCGATGTGCGCGCAACTTTGTGTAATGCTAAGGAATAACACATGAATTGGACTGTTTCCCCTGCCGACGTTTTTGCCACTTCACCTGTCGTACCGGTTATGGTTATTAACCACGTAGCAGATGCTGTACCTATGGCAAAAGCACTGGCAGACGGCGGGATCACCGTATTTGAAGTGACCTTGCGTACCGATGCAGCACTCGACGCTATCCGTGCGATTGCTGATGCCATGCCAGAAGCCATGATTGGTGCAGGCACAGTGATTAACCCTGAGCAATACGACGCAGCCGTGGCTGCGGGTGCAAAATTCATCATTAGCCCAGGGTGCACCCGTGAGCTGCTTGATCATGCCAAACAGCACAGCACTCCGCTGATCCCAGGTGTTGCAACTCCGTCTGAGGTGATGCAAGCACTGGCACAAGGTTATACGCATCTGAAATTTTTCCCAGCAGAAGCAAATGGTGGCGTTACAGCACTGAAAGCCATTGCAGCCCCTCTGCCACAAGTGCGTTTTTGCCCAACCGGTGGCGTTAGCCCGAAAAACGTTCACGACTACTTATCAGCAAAATGTGTCGCCACTGTAGGTGGTTCATGGATGCTGCCTGCCGACGCCATTGCCGCACACGACTGGGCGACGATTACTCGTCTGTCAGCAGAAGCGGTTGCACTGGTTTCAGCTAAGTAAGTATTTACCGTAATCTCGGCTTTATTAGCTCCCTATTGCGCAATAAAAAAGACCGAATATTCGGTCTTTTTTATTCTGTTTTATCATTACCACTGAAAAGTGATAATCCCCTACCCACCTAATGGCAAAATCAAATGCTCTCTCCGGCATCAAGCCGATAGCCTAAATCATATACCCGATGCGGTCGCCCCTCTCCGGCTAAGCGAGCCAATAGTGATGCGGCTGCAGGCTTG
>CAMTGL010000206.1 GCA_947071955.1 uncultured Plesiomonas sp. | reverse complement strand
GGGTAAACCAAGAGACCCCCGCACTTGATATGCCTGCTATTGAGTATGTCATAGATGGCGATCGTGAGTATCGTCAACTTGAACAATCACTGGAAATGGCCAATCAAGCGAACGATGGCAATAAAATTGCCGAGCTGCATGGCAAGCTTGATGCTATCGGTGCATGGTCAATTCGTGCCCGTGCCGCCAGTTTACTGTACGGTCTGGGATTTTCGGCAGAACAAACTACGCTGGCAGTGAAAAGTTTTTCCGGTGGTTGGCGGATGCGGCTGAATCTGGCGCAAGCTTTGTTGTGTCGCTCTGATTTGCTGCTGCTCGATGAACCGACCAACCACTTGGATTTAGACGCGGTGATCTGGCTGGAGAAATGGCTCAACAGTTACCGCGGTACGCTGGTACTGATTTCACATGACCGCGATTTTCTTGATCCGATTGTGGATAAAATTCTGCATATCGAGCAACAGCGGATTGACGAGTACACCGGTAATTACAGCTCGTTTGAAGTGCAGCGGGTGACCAAGCTTTCACAACAACAATCAATGTATGAGAGCCAGCAGACCCGCGTGGCACATCTGCAATCTTTTATTGACCGATTTAAAGCAAAAGCATCCAAAGCCAAGCAGGCACAAAGCCGCGTGAAAGCGCTTGAGCGTATGGAGCTAATAGCACCGGCACACGTTGATAACCCGTTTCGTTTCAGTTTCCGTGAACCGGAAAGTTTACCCAACCCGCTGCTGAGCATGGAAAAAGTCAGTGCCGGTTACGGTGATAAAACCATTTTAGGCTCAATTAAACTGAATTTAGTGCCCGGTTCACGCATTGGTTTGCTCGGGCGCAATGGTGCGGGTAAATCCACGCTGATTAAGCTGCTGGCCGGAGAGATGCAGCCGCTGCACGGGGTGATTGAGTTATCACGTGGAATTAAACTCGGTTATTTTGCCCAGCACCAGTTGGAAACGCTGCATCCGGAAGAGAGTGCATTAGTGCATCTTGCTCGCCTAGCACCGCGTGAAACTGAGCAGCAATTGCGTGATTATCTGGGGGGATTTGGTTTTCGCGGGGATAAAGTCACCGATCCGGTCGCGCCGTTCTCGGGCGGTGAAAAAGCCCGTTTGGTGCTGGCGTTGGTCGTCTGGCAGCGCCCGAACCTGTTGCTACTTGATGAACCAACCAACCACCTAGATTTGGATATGCGCCAAGCGCTGACCGAAGCGCTGATCGACTTTGAAGGTGCGATGGTGGTAGTTTCACATGATCGCCACTTACTGCGATCAACTACCGATGATCTGTATCTGGTGCACGATGGTCAGGTTGAACTGTTCCGTGGTGATCTGGATGATTATCAGCGTTGGTTAAGTGATCAGCAGCGCCGCGAACAGCAGGAAGCCCAAAACGGCAATAGCGGTGGTGAAGATTCGGCAGAAAAAGAGCAGACCAACAGCGCACAAGCCCGTAAAGATCAAAAACGGCGCGATGCGGAGTTCCGCCAACAGACTCAGCCACTGCGCAAAAAAATCACGCAACTGGAGACGCGGTTGGAAAAATTGACCGAAGCGCTAAACAGCATTGAGACGCAGTTGGGTGATTCAGCACTGTATGATGCCCGCCAAAAAGCCAAGCTCAGCGAACTGTTGGCGGACCAGATCAAAACTAAGTCTGAACTGGGTGATGTTGAAATGGGGTGGATGGATGCACAAGAAGAGCTCGACGTGCTAACACAAGCCTTAAATAACGCCTCTGGCACGGAATAACAGGCCAATGTTGGTGTGTAACCCGTACACACCAGAGCGGTGCATATTGGCTTACTCTTATCCATTTCGGCGCAACGCCCTGTTGTGCCGGAATGGGTCAATGACGTTAAACAGGCGAAAATACGCTTATGATTATCCCCTGGCAGCAAATTAACCCCGACACACTGAATAATCTGATTGAAGCGTTTATTTTGCGCGAAGGTACTGATTATGGCGCACAAGAATGTTCGTTGGCCGAAAAAACAGCCCAGATCCAGCGCCAGCTTGAGAGCGGAATTATCGTTCTGGTGTGGTCTGAGTTGCACGAGAGCCTGAATATTATGCTCAAACGTGATTTCAACGGCGATGCCGAGTAAGCCAAAACCGCAGAATAACGGTTGACCGATGGGCGAACCTGCGCTTCACTCATCGGTATGTCAGACACCCAGCAAGGAGTGCCCATGTCTGTGTCTCACCCAATTATTGCTGTTACCGGTTCAAGCGGTGCGGGAACCTCTACCACCAGCTTAGTCTTCCGCCAGATGTTTAAAAAAATGCGTCTGAATGCCGCATTTGTTGAAGGCGACAGCTTCCACCGCTACACGCGCCCAGAGATGGATACCGCCATTCGGCGCGCACGCGAACAGGGGCGGCACATCAGTTATTTTGGCCCTGAAGCGAATGATTTCCCGCTACTGGAAAACTGCTTTTCGCGGTATGCCGAGCACGGAGATGGCGAGTTTCGTAAATACCTGCACACCTTTGATGAAGCGGTGCCCTACAATTTATTGCCCGGCACATTTACCGACTGGCAAGCGCTACCTGCCAACACTGACCTGCTGTTTTATGAAGGGCTGCATGGCGGAGTTGTGACAGAGCACAATAATGTGGCGCAGCATGTTGATCTGCTAATCGGCATGGTGCCAATTGTCAATTTAGAGTGGATTCAAAAACTGGTACGCGATACTAACCAGCGCGGCCATTCGCGCGAAGCGGTAATGCACTCAATTGTGCGATCCATGGATGACTATATTAATTTTATCACCCCGCAATTTTCGCGCACCCACATTAACTTTCAGCGTGTACCTACGGTTGATACCTCAAACCCGTTCTCAGCCACCAGCATTCCGAGCATGGATGAGAGTTTTGTGGTGATCCATTTTCGGGGCGCTGTACAGATTGATTTCCCATATTTACTGACCATGATCCAAGGCGCGTTTATCTCGCGGATGAATACTCTGGTCGTGCCCGGCGGAAAAATGGAGCTGGCAATGGATTTAATCCTGACTCCCGCAGTAGAGAAACTACTGCAACAGCGTAGCACTTCTGTCACGTTAACGTGATGTACGCATACATTTGCATCACACAACCAAGAAGTTTCATACGCGCATTGCAAGATTCAGCGCCTTTATTATGAAATAGACACAAAAAACGTGCGGTGTGCCACAGGCTGGGGCAAAATCAAAGCATCATTAAATAAGCAGGCTAGAATGCTAACGCGTTAGAGTTAGCCTTGCAGCAGAGCCCTTACCTTATTATGCTCAGATAACTCCCCTTGAAGGGCTCACAAATAAAACTGCACACATGTTGGGCTGCGTTACACAGGGAATTTTGCTAGTCCTGTCGTATCAAGCGACTATGTAGAGGAAAAAGAAATGGTTCTTGGTAAACCGCAAACAGATCCTACCCTTGAGTGGTTCTTGTCTCATTGTCATATTCATAAATATCCTTCCAAGAGCACGCTGATCCATGCAGGCGAAAAAGCAGAGACGCTGTACTACATTGTAAAAGGCTCCGTTGCTGTTTTGATCAAAGATGAAGAAGGTAAAGAGATGATCCTCTCTTACCTAAACCAAGGTGACTTCATCGGTGAGCTGGGTCTTTTTGAAGAAGATCAAGAGCGTACTGCATGGGTTCGTGCGAAAGCCGCCTGTGAAGTTGCTGAAATTTCGTATAAAAAATTCCGCCAGTTGATTCAGGTTAACCCTGATATTCTGATGCGTTTATCGGCTCAAATGGCCTCTCGTCTGCAAACTACCTCACAAAAAGTGGGCAACTTGGCCTTCTTGGATGTTACCGGTCGTATTGCGCAGACATTGCTGAATCT
>CAMTGL010000205.1 GCA_947071955.1 uncultured Plesiomonas sp. | reverse complement strand
GTACTGCCAGTGTGGTTACTGCTTGCACCGCGTGATTATCTCTCTACTTTCCTAAAAATTGGCACCATTGTCGGTTTGGCGTTGGGTATTGTGATTGTTGCCCCCGATCTGCAAATGCCATCTATCACCCGCTTTATTGATGGCAGTGGCCCGGTCTTTGCCGGAAGTTTATTCCCGTTTTTGTTTATCACTATTGCCTGCGGAGCCATTTCCGGTTTCCACTCACTGGTGGCTTCGGGCACAACCCCGAAAATGATTGAGAATGAATCACACACCCGCATGATCGGCTACGGCGCAATGCTGATGGAGTCATTTGTTGCCATGATGGCGCTGATTGCCGCCTGTGTACTCGAACCGGGGGTCTATTTTGCCATGAATGCTCCGGCGGCACTGATTGGTACAACGGCTGAAGAAGCCGCTCGGGTGATCAGCCAATGGGGGTTTGTGATCACACCGGAAATGCTGACTCAAATGGCACGTGATGTAGGAGAACAAACCATTTTATCTCGTGCCGGCGGTGCACCAACACTGGCGGTAGGTATGGCACATATTTTATCGCAGGTGTTCGGTGGGCAAACGATGATGGCATTTTGGTATCACTTCGCCATTTTGTTTGAAGCGCTGTTTATTTTAACCACCATTGATGCCGGAACCCGAGTCTGTCGCTTTATGATTCAGGACCTGCTCGGTAGTTTCTTTAAACCGCTTGGTAATACTGACTCGCTGCCGGCCAATTTGCTGGCAACCACACTGGCCGTCAGTGGTTGGGGCTATTTCCTGTATCAAGGGGTGATAGATCCGCTTGGCGGTATCAATACCCTGTGGCCACTGTTCGGCATTGCCAACCAAATGCTGGCTGCAATGGCGCTGATCCTCTGCACTACCGTGCTGATTAAGATGAAAAAAGCCCGTTTTGCGTGGATCACTGGTCTGCCTTGCGCGTGGGTACTGATCACCACCCTGTATGCTGGCTGGCTGAAAATTTTCAGCGAAAACCCAAGAATTGGCTTTTTGGCACATGCCGATAAATTTCAGGCCGCAGCAGAAAAAGGCGAGATTCTGGCTCCTGCAAAAACACTCGAACAGATGCAGCAGGTGATCGTTAACGACTACGTCAATGCCGGATTAAGCACCCTGTTTATCAGTGTGGTACTGGCTATGCTGTTTTTCGGTATCCGCGCGGCACTAAAAGGCCATCGTAGCCATACTGCCACAGCAAAAGAGACACCCGCACAGTATCAGCCGGAGGGATTATAATGCAGACGGTAAAAATGATTACACGGCTCAGCCGTATCAGGCTTCTTTACCAACGGGCGGCAGAAACTGCGCGCTTGATGGTTGGTGTACCAGATTACCTGCGTTATGTTGAACATATGCAGGAAACTCACCCTGAACTGCCGATATTAACGGAAGCCGAATTTCACCGCGCCTGTATTGAGGCGCGTTATCCGGGTAAAAAAGGCACATTAAGTAAGTGTCCATGCTGATACTTGTCCTAACGTTGACCAACTCACTCAATGCCAAGCCTCCGCTATTTTATGGTCGATCACGCCAATAAACAGCGAACAGACTCAGACAGCAAAGAGACATAAAGAAAGACGTAAAAAAGGGCTGATACAACATCAGCCCTTCTCTTTTATCCCTCATCTTACCGATTTATTTCTGCGCCATGTTGCCAAGTATTATGTTGCCAAGCATTAAAACAATCGGTTAATCATCAAAACCAATATCCGGCCTGAGCTAAGGCGTGATGCCGCGCCAACTCTAACTGCCCGACCTGATGCACTTCTTCAGCATTCAGGCTGCTCAATAGCTGCTCACAACGCGCAAGCAACTCTGTATCCAGCGTCAAGTCATGCTCTGTATTGCCTACGCTTTCCTGATCTGCGTTTGCAGTAGCAAGCAGACTGTCGGTATATTTCTGAACAAAGCGGCGCGCCACATCATGCTGTTGCAGCGTCTGTTGTTGTGCCCACAACGCCTGCCATGCCTGTCGGAATGGCAAACAGAGTTCAGCAGCATACAGCCCACCTAGAGCCAGCTCAGTTTGAGCATAACGCTGCACCCGTGGCATTTGATCCAGATAGTTTTGCCGTGCCAGCGGTTTTGCACCAACAAAGACACTTTTTACCTCAGACCACTGACGTGCCAACTGGATATCGGCAAACCGTTTCACCGGTGCGGCTAAATCCTGTTTACCTTTTGCATCCGTGAAGCCCTGCCAGTGTTGTTCAATTAACCACTGGTTAAACGTCAGCAACAGTTGAGCATAACGTGGGCTAAGCAATAACGCTTGATAATGGGCGCTGCACAGTGGGCGCAGTGCCACTTCAGCGGCCTCAAACAATGCTGGCGCACGGGTTTGCAACGCAACATCCGGTTGCTCTAACCATGCTGCTAATGGGCTTAAACCATCAACAACCGCCAGTTGCTCATCAAGCCACAGTAAATCCTGCCGCAAAGCCGCAGTTGCTTTACGTGGAATTTGCCGGCCAAACAGCGTGAACCATTGGCGGATAAAATCAACCGCACAACGCACCTCTTTTAGAGCAGACCACGCTAATGGTGCTCGATACGTCGGCTCAGTCACTGCACCGAGTGCGGAATGAAACAGCGCTTCATTGATCTGCCAGTGAGCCAGTGCCTGCTCTAATGCCTGCACAAAAGCCTGCTCCAGTGTGGCTTTTCGTGATACCGACATCAATGACATCGGAGCGGCCATATCCGTGGCACAATGATCTGACAACCCAGCGCGTGGTGATGCCAGTTGCTGCGCCAAACGGTATCCACGTGCCGCTTTGCTATCACTGCCCTGACGTAATCCACCCAACTGACACAATTGCGCCGCCAGCTGGAACAGCGCACGTGGCTGGCCACTGATCAGCTCAAGCTCTATCTCACAAATGGCTTCACGGCGATCACCGGCAATCACCCAACCCTGATCAAACGCCAGCTCTATCTCAGAAAAACGGTTGCACGGCTTACCTGCTTCATCATGATCTTCACAACGAATCAGCCACTGCTGGCGTAAAAAATCGGTATTAAACAGCGGTTGCAATTGCGCATTCACTG
Source organism: uncultured Plesiomonas sp. (assembly GCA_947071955.1). Taxonomy (GTDB): domain Bacteria; phylum Pseudomonadota; class Gammaproteobacteria; order Enterobacterales; family CAMTGL01; genus Plesiomonas. Next base: position 766 of record CAMTGL010000205.1, on the reverse strand, counting down.
CACTGACATCCCACTCTGCTGGCCAGATATCAGCATCAAACAGCGCCAAATCAGGCGTTTCCTGTGTGATAGCCACATTAAATTCTGGCCGCTGATGCAACCCTGCGACTACCCGACCGTCTGTTTTTAAGGTCTGGGTATGCGCGTTATCTGCCGTGCGTACACGTAATCCCATTTTGGCACTACGCAAAAGTTGCGCAGGCGTATCATAATAGGTGTTGATCAGTTGTCGCTGGCGCTGCTCGCTGATCTGCTGTTTTTTCAGCAGTTGTAACAGCGGGGCTTCAATCGCCGGAGACACAATAAATTTCAGCTCAATTTCAGTATTCATAATGGGAAACCAGATGTTGTCACGTAAATAGCACTGCTTTTTTATCTTAATGGCAGCAGAAAAATGAGGTTATTTGACGTCAAGCGGGTGAAGTCTGCGGTGACATACGATAACATGCGCATCCTCTGACAACTGTTGCGCAATTAAACGCCAACATAGGTACATTGGTTATGCCAGTTAATACTATTTTAGGTCTTTTTGCCAAGTCTCCCATCAAACCTTTGGGTGAGCATGCGAAAAAGGTGCACGAGTGCTGCTTGCAGCTGGTGCCTTTTTTTGAAGCCACAGCAAATGATGATTGGGAAAAAGCGAATCAGCTACGCGAGCATATTTCTCAGCTTGAGAAACAGGCAGACACGCTGAAACGTGAGATCCGACTTAAGCTGCCACGCGGCTTATTCCTGCCCGTTGACCGTACTGACATGCTTGAATTGC
>CAMTGL010000204.1 GCA_947071955.1 uncultured Plesiomonas sp. | reverse complement strand
TATCTGTTGTAAAACAAGCGTTAAAAAATAGCAGGAGAAAAGCAGCCGAATCCGTATTTGTGAATGCGGCTGCGTTATATTCAGTTACACTGTCACGTACTCACAGGCCGACAATCCCAGCGCATGCAACATGGCATCTGTTGCAGGTTGCTGATTGATGGTTTGCACATGGCTTTGCACCAATACCGTACGGGTAATCTGGCTGAAATTCTCACCGGAAAGGTTCAGGTTGATCAATGCCGCTTGTAGCGGAGGCAGGCTGGGGTTAAATGCGGCATTTTCAGCATACATGCCCTGATAAATCTGGCCTGATGCCGTTTGCAGAGCAACACCGGAATAGCTTTGGCTATAAGGTGCATGGCTGGCGTTGGCTGCGGATAATGCTTGTTGCATGACTACATCTTCTGCCATATCAGCGTGTTTTTCAAAGGATAACTGATGTGTTTGGCTATCCATTAATAGCGTGGTGATATTGAGATCGCGCGGGCCAAAGGCTTCTGGCAGATAGTCGTGCAGCTTGCTTGCGGTACGTGCTGGAAGGTGAATATTGAGTGTTGGTGCGGCATTAAGCTCATTCATAAACTGGCGGCAATGCCCGCAGGGTGAGTAATTAATGGTGATATCGCTCAGGGCTTTTTCACCACGGATCCACGCATGCGTAATGGCGCTCTGTTCTGCGTGCACGGTTTGCTGCATTGCGGCTCCGGCAAACTCCATATTGGCACCAAAATAGAGATTACCGCTGACACCTTTTGCCACTGCACCGACATAAAATGCTGAAATAGGGGCAACAGAATAGGCTGCGGCCAGAGGAAGCAGTGCAAGCGCAAGTGCTTCGCTGGTCATGTTGCAAGTAGATTGCAGAGCAACCGCTTCATCATGCGAAAGCCATCCGGCAAAATCAGCACGAGATACATAGGGAGTGAGCGCCGCAGCTAAATCACGCGGAAGATGGGTGAGTGCTGTTTGAATTCTCTCGTGCATTCGTGTGATCCCTTTTTATTTTCAGTTATAGGATCAACGATTCTAGAGAGCAAATATGAAATTTGGTGTGATTAACATCACTTTTTAATGTAATAAATATGGTTTGCATTCATTATTGTGAGAGTTATCCCACAATAATGAGGTGTTAATTACCGATAAGATTGCCTAGCTCAGTGCAAAAGATGCAGCAGAACAGGGAAGATAAGCGGAGCGATTAAAGAGGTAATAATGCCGCAGATGACCAGTGCCAGAGAGCTGAACGCACCTTCAACATAATCTTCTTCTGCGCAGCGTGCTGTTCCCAGTGCATGGGAAGCATTACCCATAGCCAAACCACGTGCAGAAGGGTGGTGAATTTTCAGCCAGCGCATATAAATATGGCCAAATACCGCACCGAGTAAACCCACATAGATAACGGCAACCGCAGTAATGGCTGGGATCCCACCAATATTTTGTGCTACAGCCATAGCAATGGGTGTAGTGACTGATTTCGGGGCAATAGATGCTGCCATTTCAGGTGATGCGCCCATCAGCAACGCAATAGCCGTGCCGCTGACAATGGCAAAAAAAGAGCCGACAAAGCAGATCCCAATGATTGATTTCCAACGGGCTCGGATTTGATGTAACTGCTCATACAAAGGAAAGGCTAATGCCACTACCGCGGGCTGTAGTAGCTGATTTAATAGCTTACTACCTGAAAAGTATTCGCTGTAGGGAATACCCGTACAGACCAAAAACGCGATTAAGGCCAACATAGAGATCAGCAGCGGATTCATCAGCGGTGATTTTATTTTTGTCGCCAACCAGCGGGCAGCAAAAAATACACCCAATGTCAGCGGTAAAGGCCACCATATCATGACTGTTTCTCCACATCTGAATCTGTACTTTTCGGTGTTTCTGAGTCCGGATTTTTGGCATGAATTCGCTGATACACCACAGCAACGGCGGTCATCACAATAATCGTGCTGACGGTAGTTGATGCCAAAAATGCACCTAATTCACTGGATAACTGGTTGTAATGATTAATTAACCCAACACCGATGGGAATAAACAGCACAGCCATATAGCGGATAAAAAGAGTGCAACCTGATCTGACCCAGTCAGGGCGAATGACGCGGGTACAAAGCAGCACGAACAACACCAGCATACCGATAATACTGCCGGGGATATTCAGATGCAGCCATTCAGACAGACTGTTACCGATCCATAAGCAGAGAAAAATTAATGCAAATGCGCGGGCATAGCCCCATATAGAGTGAGTAAATTGTGACATAGGAAATAGACAACGCTTAATAAACTAAAATAATCATACAATTGTTTTTTGAAACGCGCCATAGATCACACAATGTATAATGTGTGCACGAATATTTCCGACACTATCATACTCAGTACTGATGAAGAATAGTTATTCGTGTGATAACGCCGTTGTTGTCTAGTCAGAGATGATTTTTGTGAATGACACCAAATTTGTATAAATAGTCAGCGATTTATCGACAAGCAGCGTATTACAGCTAAAAATTGGTGTTATTTGATCAAAATCACCCGTTAGAGGGGCTAGACAAAGCCAAAACCGGATTGGTAGACTAAAAAAGTGTTCAACAGCGGTTAACCGGTTGTTGTTACGCCTAAAAAGTTCGGATGAAGGTATCAGGAGAGTAGGGAATCGACCCTACGCCGAAGAAGTAAATCTTTCAGGCGCTGTTTTCAACAGCAAAGACTGTTACTGGACGAGCCCTTGGAGAGAGCCATTGAATTGGACGCCGAAGGCGCAAGGTAGCTCCCGCTACTCAAACGCTCAGGCAAAAGGACAGGGGAAGAGATGTGCGGAAGATTGACCCAGCAGGGGCAGTCTGCGTTGTGCTATGAGTGTTTTGGTGAGCTTCATACGTCCACATATCTGTTTCTCCTCCTAAATGGTTAGATTTATTACCTTACAGGAGGAATATTGTGTTTGATCTGCAATCGGTATTGCAAAGCGTTGATAATCTGGTTTGGGGCGCGCCTTTGCTGACACTTTTAGTCGGCACCGGTGTTTACCTAACCCTGCGGCTTAAGCTTATTCAAATTATCTGCCTGCCTCGGGCATTTTCCTATATGTTCCGTTCAGAACCCGGACAAGCTGCCGGTGATGTCAGTGCATTTGCAGCATTGTGCACGGCACTGTCAGCCACTATTGGTACGGGAAATATTGTTGGTGTGGCTACCGCTATTAAAGCGGGCGGCCCCGGTGCACTGTTCTGGATGTGGATTGCGGCATTTTTTGGCATGGCTACCAAATATGCCGAGTGTCTACTGGCGGTTAAATATCGCGTCAAAGATGCCAATGGCCAAATGGCCGGTGGCCCGATGTACTATATCGAACAGGGGTTGGGGTTGAAGTGGTTGGCCTCATTGTTTGCGCTATTTGGTGTTGGGGTCGCATTTTTTGGTATCGGTACTTTCCCGCAAGTAAATGCCATTACTGAATCACTCAATGTTACGTTTGGTTTTCCTATTTGGCTCACCGCCTTCGTGTTGACCTGTACCGTTGCTGCCGTGACCCTGGGTGGGATAAAGCGTATTTCAGCGATTGCCCAATTTACTGTTCCCTTTATGGCGCTGTTTTACGTGGGCGGGTCGGTCATGCTGCTAGCCGTGAATTACCACAAAGTGCCTGATGCCATTATGCTCATCATTACCTCTGCGTTTAACCCTGATGCTGCGCTAGGCGGCGCGATTGGCCTCACCATTCAGCAGGTGATGAAATCAGGTATTGCGCGCGGAGTATTCTCTAACGAATCTGGCTTGGGAAGTGCACCGATTGCTGCTGCCGCTGCTCGTACCAATGAGCCGGTGCGTCAGGGGTTGATCTCAATGACCGGTACATTTATTGA